>MVZN01000110.1 GCA_002069125.1 Spirochaetes bacterium ADurb.BinA120 | reverse complement strand
GGAAAACGCGCTGTTTTTATGCCGGGCGGCAGGCGGGGTGTCGAATCTTGCTAAGGGAAGTCCTAAAAACAATTATTTTCAGGTTATCTTTAAAATACAACTACTGGTAAATTCAACACTTAGATTTACCCGCCCGCCTTCGGCGGGCGGGTAAATCGAGTTTTTGTGACTACCCCTAAGTATTTAAAAATTAATAGCAAAAAAATATTGACGCCCCGGCGGCCCAGTGAATATAATTCATATTATGAGCGTCATTCATTTTTCGAGAGAGAGCCGGGGCGCCCCGACACATTCGGTTCGCTCTTATGCTCGCCATAACGGCCCTGTGAGGGAGGTAGAGAATGTATGAAGATTTGAGGGGCAAGACGGCGCTGATCACCGGTTCGGGTAAAAAGACCGGAATGGGTTACGGCATCGCCGAGAAGCTCGCGTCGCACGGAACGAACCTGATCATCTCCGACCTCGGCAAGCAGGCCGGAAAGGAGGATCCGGTCAAACTCGGCTCGATCGACGAGATGGAGACGATAGCCGCCGAGCTCGGAAAGGCCTATGGCGTAAAGGCGATCGCCGTTCCGATGGATGTGGTCGACAACGAGTCCATTAGCGCGGCGGTAGAAGCCATAAAGAAGAGCTTCGACCACGTAGACATTTTATGCAATAACGCCGGGGCGTCCTTCGGCGTGCCTAACACCGTAATGAACTACGACGAGGCGGCATGGATAAGGACGGTCGACGTCAACCTGTTCAGCGTTTTCCGCGTTTCCCGGGCTCTTATCCCGCTTAT
Source organism: Spirochaetes bacterium ADurb.BinA120 (assembly GCA_002069125.1). GTDB lineage: Bacteria > Spirochaetota > UBA4802 > UBA4802 > UBA5368 > MVZN01. Next base: position 6,763 of record MVZN01000110.1, on the reverse strand, counting down.
GTTCGGGAAGCCCGCGTCGATCATCAACACCTCTTCGCGCGCGGGGAAGGTTCCCCCTGTTTTCAACAGCGCATACGCCGTGGCCAAGGCCGGCGTCATCATGCTCACCAAAACCATGGCCAAGGAGCTCGGGGCGGCGAACATCCGCGTGAACGCGATATGCCCGGGGCAGATTATGACCGACCTGGAGAAATGGCGTTTCGGCCTCGAGGCGCAGTTTTTCAACACGACGATAGAGGAGCGGGAGAAGGAGATGTGCAAGACCATACCGCTCGGCTATATCGGCGAGATTCGAGACGCCGGAAGCCTCGCGGCGTTTCTCGCGTCGGAGGAGTCGCGCTACATCACCGGCCAGGCACTGGGCATGGGTCCCGCCGTACAACCAAATCAAGGGAGAATACGCAATGGAAAAGGTAATCGGAGGACAATTGGCGGCGGAGGCTCTCATCGACAAGGGCGTGGAGTACATCTTTACCCTCAGCGGCGGGCACATCACGCCCATCTATCAGTTTCTGGAAAACACCAAGGTCAGGCTCTTCGCCACCAGGCACGAGCAGGCGGCGGTGTTCATGGCCGAGGCGTGGGCGCGCATGACCCGCAAGCCCGCGGTCGCGATGGTGACGGCGGGACCCGGTTTTACGAACGCGCTTACCGGCATTGCCAGCGCGCGCCTGGCGAACGCGCCGGTCATTCTCATATCCGGATGCGTGGGTCTCGAAAGCGCGGAGAAGCTGGACCTTCAGGACATGACCCAGCTTCCGGTCATCGCGCCGATGGTAAAGAAGGCGCTGGTGTGCCACAACGTGGAGCGCATCCCTGAGTTCATCGACATGGCCTTCCGCTACGCGGAGAACGGGCGTCCCGGCCCCATCTATCTCGAGCTTCCCTGCGACGTGTTGAACGCTGCGGCCGACATGACCAAGGTCAAGAAATATTCCAGCGTCGTCGAGAAGCGCGTAGTCGACCTCGATAGCGCCGCAAAGATTGTAGACATGCTCAAGGAAGCCAAAAACCCGCTGGTTATCGCCGGGAGCGGGGCGTACTATTCCGATGCCGGCGCTGAGATAACCGAGCTCATCGAAAAGGCGGGTCTACCGCTTTTCACAATGGCCGGAGCGCGCGGCCTCATTCCGGACACCCATCCGCAGTGTTTCGAGTCCTCGCTCGCCATCAGGCCGGGTGCGGCCTTCATGGCGAATGTAAGCACCGACCTGGTCCTGTTCCTCGGCGGCCGGCTCAGCCTGTTCTATATCTTCGGAGATATCTTCCCCTCCACGGCCAAGTTCATCCAGGTCGACATCGAGCCGGAGGAGATCGGCCGCAACCGTTCCATCGATCTCGGCGTGGTGAGCGATATCAAGGCGCTCGTAAAAGAGATCAACAGGATCATCGACGCGAAGAAATTAGGCGGCGAATTCAAGAAGCAGTTCGCGCCGTGGATGGAATTTCTCAAAAAGTCCGACGCGGACGGCAAGGAACAGGCGAAGCCCATGTGGGAGAGCAAGGACGTTCCGATCCACCCGCTCAGGCTTGCAAACGAGATCAACAAGTTCATGGACCGCGACGACGACATCGTGGTTGCCGACGGCGGCGACACCTCCACCTGGATGGGCATGACGCGCACGGTGAAGCGGCCCGGCACCTATCTCGACTACGGCCTCTACGGCTGTCTGGCCGTAGGCCTTCCCTACGCCAACGCCGCCAAGGTGAAGAACCCCGACAAGCGCGTTCTTCTGGTCATAGGCGACGGCTCGGTCGGCTTCAATTTCATGGAGTTCCAGACGGCCATAAAAAACAACCTCCCCATAGTGGTGGTCGTGGCGAACGACACTCTGTGGGGCATGATAGCCCACAGCCAGACGCTCAGGCTGGGACACGCCATAAAGGACGGAACGGAGATTGGCCTGGTCCATTACGAGAAGCTGGTGGAGGCGCTCGGCGGCTTTGGCGCCTTCGTGGAGAAGGCCGAGGACATACGCCCGGCTCTCGAGGCGGCCTTTAAGTCCGGGAAGACCGCGTGCGTCAACGTGCTGGTCGATCCCTCCACGATCAGCCCCGGCAGCGTGGCCCTCGCCAATCTTGGCGGTTACAAGGTGGGCTGACACGCCCCGAACGCGGCCGTACTTAGCTTGCGGCCGCATGATGCCGCCGCAAGGGCAAACCGGCATGGTGTGTAAGGAAACAAGAGATATCGGCTATCCCCGCGACGTTCGCGGGGATAGCCGCCTGTAAAATTGGATGTTTGGCTCCGGCGGAACGGGGACAGGGGCGACTATCTGGTATAAACAGGGGGAGCGGCATGAAAGGCAAGGTAATTGCGGTTACCGGCGGCGCGAGCGGAATCGGCGCCGCGATATGCGAGAGATTCGGGAGGGAAGGCTATAAGGTGGCCGTGCTCGATTTCGACGAGAAGGCGCTTGAACGCGAAGAGGAGCGCCTTCGCTTCATGGGCGTGGACGTGCTCGGCCTTAAGTGCGACGTTACCAGTGAGCGGCAATGCGCAGCGGCGATCAAATCCGTCATTGAACGCTTTGGCGGTATCGATATCCTCGTAAACAACGCCGGCATAACGCAGAGGAGCACCTTCCGCCGCACGGCTATGGAGGTTTACAGGCGCGTAATGGAGGTCAATTTCTTCGGCGCCCTGCACTGCACAAAACCTGCGCTCGAATCGCTCATAGAGCGAAAGGGAACAATCATCGTCACCACGAGCCTGGCCGGCTTCGCCCCGCTTTACGGCCGGACGGGGTATTCGGCGAGCAAGCACGCGCTGCACGGTTTCTTCCATTCCCTGCGCTCGGAATTGGCGCACCTCGGCGTACACGTCATGATGCTCTGCCCCGGATTTACGGCGACCAATCTGCAGACAAGGGCGCTCGACGGGGACGGAAGGCTCAATACGGGCGATCGGGCCACGGTGGGGAGGGAGGCGACTCCGGAGAGCGTGGCCGATTCGGTGTACCGCGGAGCCCTGAAACGAAAGCGCGAACTGGTGCTTACCCCGGTTGGGAAGTTTATGCACTATGTCGTCCTTCGATTCGCGCCTGCTTGGTATGAGCGGAGGATGGCGAAAAGGATGAAGCCAGAATTCGACCGAAACGAGGCCGGGACGTAGGCGGCCATGGGTTCATAGATAAACAGTGGTACGTGCGAGGGTGGTCATGGGAAAGCGGTTAATAGGCTATTTTCTTCACGGGTATTCGGAATCGGGCTCGTTTTTACTAAGGCAGAAGGTCCGGCTGCTGGTGTATTTCAACCTGATCCTCTTCGGGCTTATGCCTCCGGCGATTGTCGCGCTCAACGCGATACAGGACCGGGACGTGCTCAGCCTTATGAACGCGGTCCTCGTCTCGGTGGCCCTGATGAGCGTGCTGAGCCTTGTCCTTATACGAAAGGGGATGTATAACGCCGCGGCGAACATAGTGGCGGTGTGCACGGCCCTTGGGATCGTCGCCATGGGCTTCAACGCGCACAGCTTCCGGAACGCCGACCACATAAGTAATTATTTTTATATGTCCACCATCATCGTTTTCGCGGCGCTCTTCTGCCGCATGGCGATGGTAGTCGGCATCAGCGTCTTTTTCATCGCTGCCGGCATTGTGTCGTATATAAGGGTGATGCCAATGCTCGATGAGGTGTACAGGCAGGTGGAACGGGGGATGGTCGGCGACTATATATTCGCCGCTCTTCTCACCGCGGTTCTGTCATACATTACGGTGAGGATCCACGAGACGAGCAACCGCTACGCGCTCGACGAGGCCGACAAGAACCGGCGTCAGTGCGAGACCACCGACTCGCTCCTGCGTTCCGTGCAGGACATAGCATCCTCCCTTGCGGAATCCTCGGAGAGGATGTCGGCGACCGCGTCTTCGTTCTCGGGAAACGCGCAGTCGCAGGCGGCGTCGGCGGAGGAAATAACCGCCACGATAGAGGAGATCTCGGCGGGAGTGGAAAACGTGGCCGAAAGCGCGGGCAGCCAGTACGCCATGGTGGAGAACCTGCTCTCGGGCATCCGCGAGCTCTCAACCATCGTCTCCGAGATGAGCGGGCGCATCCGCGAATCGGCCGGACACGCCGGAGAGATATCGGGCAGGAGCTCGGAAGGAAGCCGCTCGCTATCCGCGATGAGCGATGGGATGAAAAAAATAATGAAAAGCTCGAGCGACATGAACTCCATAATCGGAATCATAAACGATATCGCCGACCAGATAAACCTGCTCTCGCTGAACGCGGCCATCGAGGCCGCCAGGGCGGGTGACGCGGGCAGAGGTTTCGCGGTGGTGGCGGACGAAATATCGAAACTCGCGGACCGCACCGCCTCGAGCATAAAGGAGATATCCACCCTGATTGGAATGAACGAGCGGGAGATCGGCAATGGAATAGCGAACGCCGAGGATGTCATGGCGCTCATGAACGGCATCGTCAGCGGCATCGAAGGGATAGGGTCGAGGATGGGCGATATACTGGAATATCTGAAGATGCAGATCCAGACGAGCGGCCGCGTGGAGAAGGACGCCGAGTCGCTACGCGCCGCCTCCGACGAGATAAGGAACGCGGCCGAGGAACAGAAGATCGCGGCCACCGAGATCACTCGCTCCGTATCGATCATCAACGAGATTGCCCAATCGAACGCCGATGGGGCGGCGCAGATTGCCGACGGAGCGCGCTCTCTTGCCGGGGTCGCAGAAACGCTGAAGGGCAAAGTGACGTCTTTTTAAGGGTGTTCGGCCAAAAATCATTTTACAAATACCCGCCACTGATGTTATTTGAACGTTCGGGGGGCATTTCCTCCGTTATAATAATTGTGTGGTCGGTTTGATGGGGCTTCGGGAACGACGGACAAGGGAGAAGGAGCAGCGCAGGCTGCAGATATTAGACGCCGCGCGGTCTCTCGTGCTGAAATACGGCGTATTCGCGGTCTCGGTGCAGCAGATCGCAAAGCTCGCCGAGCTGAGCGTCGGCACCATTTACCTGTACTTCGGGAGCAAGGAGGAGATATTCGCCACCCTCCAGGAGGAGATCCTCGACCTGATGAACGAGGAGTTGGAGGAGGCCATAGAGCGGGCTTCGGGCCCGGCGGAGGGGCTTAGGGCTATTGCGCGTGTATATAACGATTTCAGCATCGAGAACAAAAAATACTTTGACGTAATCAATTACTTCCTTTCTCCGTCCGACATCATCTTCCCCCCGCACCTGAAGTCGGAGATCGATCTTCATGGCAACCGGATCCTCTCCCTGGTGGTGGATGTAATCGAGCGGGGGGTCCGCGAAGGCGCGTTCGTGGCGGAGAACCCCAAACGCTGCGCCGTCGTGATGTGGGCGACCATTCACGGCCTGATACAATTCCGCAAGCTTCGCGATACAATCCTCAGGGGCGAGGATTTTGACGCACTCTACCGGTACAGCGTCGAGTGCTTCATTGCCGGCCTCGCGAGCGGCGGACCGGCGTCGGAACGCGCCTTTGGCCTTAAATAAGGCTTGCTTTATGACGCTTCGAAACGCCGCCCGAAACATGCTTCCACAACTTGAAAAACTGCTCGAATCGATCCCTTGCTATTACGCCGAGGCCCGGCTGACGATTGGGGAATCCACCGCGATCGCGCTCTCCGGCCTGGAGGTGGAAAGCATCTCCTCGGGCGAGTCGCGCGGCGGTTCCCTTCGAATATTCGACAGGGGCGCGTGGTCATTCTGTTCATTTAACGATTTTGCAGAAATCCCCTCCCGCGCCGAATCGCTCCTCCGGCGCTCTGCGCGGCTTGCAGGCGCCGCGCCGGGCCTGTGCCGCTCAAGGCCGATAATTGCGCGTTACTCGACAAAAACGGAAGTCCCTTGCGACGATGTGCCTTTCGACGAAAAGTTCGAACTGGTCCGCCGTTATAACGAGATCCTGCGCTCACCTTCGTCGGTGCAGACGACCAGGGCGATGTACCGCGATTCGCGCTCGATTTTCCTGTACCGCAACACCGAGGGAACGGAGGTTTCCTACGACCGCTCCTTCTGCGGGGTGTCGCTTGCGGCAATAGCAAAGGACGGCTCTCTCATACAGCCCTACTCGGAATCGGCCGCCGGCTACGGCGGTTTCGAACTCGCCCTGGGGCGGGAGGAGATGGCGGAGAACGCGGCGCGGATGGCGGTGGACCTGCTCCATGCGGAGCCTGCCCCGGGAGGAAGCTTCAACGTGGTAATGGACCCGCACCTGGCGGGAGTGTTCATCCACGAGGCCTTCGGGCATCTTTCGGAGGCCGACTTTATCTACGAGAACGCACGCATGATGGAGCTCATGAAAAGGGGCCGACGCCTGGGCATCGGGGACTTAAGCATAGTCGACGACGGCTCGCTCGAGGGCCTTGCCGGATTCATCCCCATCGACGACGAGGGGATCGCGTCCGGGCCTACTTACCTGGTGCGAAACGGCGTCCTGGAGGGCCACCTGCACTCGCGCGAGACTGCCTACCGAATGGGGGAGGAGCCTGGCGGCAACGCGCGCGCCATTTCGGCCGCGGCCCAGCCCATAGTGCGCATGACGAACACCTATATAGAAAACGGCCGGCACAGGCTCGATGAAATGCTCGATGCGGCCGAGGGGGGCCTGTACGTGGCCGATGCGCTTGGCGGGCAGACCAACCTGGAGATGTTCACCTTTTCGGCCGGCTACGGGCGCGAAATTAAAAACGGAAGGCCCGGCAAGCTCTATCGCGACGTGATGCTCTCCGGCAATACCTTTCAGACGCTTTCCGACATAGCCATGATCGGCGGCGACCGG
>MVZN01000109.1 GCA_002069125.1 Spirochaetes bacterium ADurb.BinA120 | reverse complement strand
GGCGGAGAGGATGAATCTGTGGACGAGGACGGCGGGAATCGCCTGAGGCGCGGGATCTGCGCCGGGGCCTAATCGAGCGCGCAGGCCCATCCGCAAATACCGTGGGAAACGCGCCGGAGAGGTGCTTTTACAAAAAGCCGTTATCCGCGTACCAGCGGCCCGCGTCCGCGACCATCTCTTCGATGGGTATTATTTTAAATCCAAGCTCGCGAACCGCCTTTGAGGAGTCGTATTTGGGAAACACAGACATGTAGCGCGCCTGGCCGGGGTTGAGCTCCGGGGGCTTTCCCGTAAAATTCGCCATGAATTCCATCAGGTAGCCGTACGCCACGGTCATCCACGGCCTCATTGTGAAGCGCGGCGGCTTCGCTCCGACCGATGCCGCTATAACGGTGAAAACGCGCCGGTACGATTCGTTCACCCCGCCGCATATATAGCGCTCGCCCGGCCTCCCCTTTGTTAAGGCCGTTACATGCGCACGGGCCACCTCTCCGACGTGCGCCCAGGGCGCGCCGCCGGGAAGCACCGCCGGCACCTTGCCGTCGCGCAGGTCCATAAAGAGCCGTCCGAACTGCAGGGTGTGGTCGTAGGGCCCGATCATGCTTCCGGGGTTTATCACCACCACCTTTAGCCCCTTCGCCGCATACGCGAGGGCGAGGAGCTCCCCCTCGCGCTTGGTGTCGGCGTAATTATACCCGGTGCCGCCGTAGTTGTACGCGGTCCATGTCTCGTCCGCCAGACCGTACGGGTTATAGCCGAGCGAATCGACGGTGCTTGTGTGCACCACCCGCTTAATCTTCGCTTCGAGTGCCGCCCCCATGACGGTGCGCACCCCCTCGACATTGGTCCTGCGCTGGCGCTCGAAACGCTTCTTCCAGAATCCCGTGTCGCCCGCCGCGTGAATTACGGCGTCCACTCCCCGTATGGCGCGCCCCACGGCGTCCGCGTCGCAGACGTCTCCGAAGACCAGATCCACGCCCTTTCGTTCGATATACGATGTTTCGGATCCGGGAAGGGAGAAGGCCCGGATGGTGTGCTTTTTTTTAAGGCATTCATGCACGATGTTCGTGCCGAGGAATCCGGATGCACCGGTGACAAGGATCTTCATGGCCTCAGCCTGTCATATCGGCGCGAGGATGTCAATAATTATACCCAATCGCGGCAGGCTTGTCGGGCCGGGCGCCTCCACGGGAAATGAATTTTTTGTTGACTATTTTGTTTACAGGTCGCGACTACCTAATCATCCCGGCATGCGCCGGCGCCATCTTCGATCGCAGGGAGAACGGGAACATGGAAATCGTCATCGCGCGCGACTACGACGAAATGAGCAAGATCTCCGCGGGAATCATCGCGGCCCAGATCAGAAAAAAACACGATTCCGTACTGGGCCTCGCGACCGGGGATACGCCGTTCGGCACATACAAGGAGCTGGTAAGGATCCACCGGGAAGAAGGGCTGGATTTCTCCAAAATAAAATCCTTCAATCTCGACGAATATCTCGGGCTTGCGCCGCTTCACCCAAACAGCTATAATTATTTCATGCAGGAACACCTGTTCAAGCACATCAACACGGTGCCCGCCAACGAATTCGTCCCGCAGGGCAACACCGACGACCCCGAGGAATTCTGCGCCTGGTACGAGCGGAAAATACACGAGGCGGGCGGCATCGATCTCCAGGTGCTCGGAATCGGACGCAATGGACACATAGCGTTCAACGAGCCCGGATCCTCGCTCGCAAGCCGAACGAGGGTAAAGGCGCTGGCTCAAAAGACCATTGAGGACAACTCCAGGTTTTTCGAAAGCGCCGACCAGGTGCCCCGCTTCGTCATCACCATGGGGGTGGGGACCATCCTCGATGCCCGCAGGATACTCCTTGTCGCCAACGGCCAGAAAAAGGCGGACGCGTGCGCCAAATTCATCGAGGGGCCCGTTACCAGCCAGGTTACAGCCTCCGCGCTGCAGCTTCACCCGTACGTTACCGTAGTGCTTGACGAGGAGGCGGCCTCCGCGCTGCAGAGAAGGGAATACTATAACTGGATACGCGACCACAAACAGCTCGTTCAGAAAAGAATAGGACGCTGACCGGGCCGATGAACGAAATCATCGAACATATCGACGATATTGTCCGCAATTCCAGCTTTTTAAAGAGGATAGACGCCATCCGCAGCGGCGGCAGGCAGTATCGCCCTCTCACGCGGGAAGAGATTGCCCGGCTTGAGTCCCAGGGCAACCGTTCGCTTGCCTGGGACCTGGTTCGAGTCCACGCGGAATTTACTACGGAGCATATATTCGACAGCGGCTTTTCCGGCGAATGCCGCCTCGGCCGTTTCGACGGAACGGAGCTGCCGATATCCGATACGGCGTCCCACAGCTCCGGCGTTTACCGAAGCCTCATTATGGCATCGACCATAGGCGACAACTGCCTTGTCCGGGACGCAGGCATGGTGGCCAATTGCCACATCGGAGACGGGGCGGTTGTCTTTCGGGTCGGCGAGCTGTCATCTTCCAATTCGCCGGCGTTCGGAAACGGCCGCCTTATCACTGTCGGCAACGAAACCGGCGGTAGGGACATCGCCTCCTGCGCGGAGTTGACCCTCCCGGTCGCCGTGGCAATGCTTAAAAACAGGGGCGATGCGGAGCTAAAGCGGAGGTACTCGGACTTCATCTCCAGTTATACGGCCGGATGCTCGCTTGGATACGGAGTGGTGGATTCCGGGGCCAGGGTCATGCTCGCGACGGCCGTAAGGGACTCGTTTATAGGGAACGGCGTCCATATCGATGGCGCCACGCTGGTGGAGAACTGCACGGTGCTGGGCGGGCCGGATGAAAAAACGTACATTGGCCAGGGCGCCATAGCCAAAAATTCCTGCATCCAGTGGGGCTGTGAGGTCACATCGATGGCCATAGTGGATAACTCCATCCTGGCCGAGCATTCACGCGTCGAACGCCACGGCAAGGCGACCAATGTCATACTGGGGCCCAACTCGGGCATAGCCGAGGGAGAGGCGACCTCGTCCCTAATAGGCCCTTTTGTGGGGTTCCATCATCAATCCATGCTGATCGCCGCACTCTGGCCGGAGGGAAAGGGCAACATCGGATACGGGGCCAATATCGGATCGAACCATACATCCAGGGCCCCGGACCAGGAGCTATGGTGCGGCGAGGGGGTGTTTTTCGGCCTGGGGACGAACATCAAATTTCCCGCCAACTACGTTAACGCGCCCTACTCCATCATCGCAACCGCCGTTATCACCGAACCCCAGCGGGTGGATTTCCCTTTCTCGCTCATCGCCCGACCGTACCGCGCGATGAGCGGAATCCCGAATAATTACAACGAGATCATGCCGGGATGGGTGCTCGCCCACAACCTCTATTCCATATTGCGAAACGAGAGGAAATACAGGGAGAGAAACAGGGCCCGCAGGAACGCTTTCGACTTCCGGGTATTCCGGCCCGATACAGTCGCGGGAATGATCTCCGCGCGAAACTCCCTTGCCGAAGCCGTTCAGCTTAAAGAGGCCTACACCGAAAAAGACATACCCGGCGCGGGCAAAAACTTCATGACCGAAAAAAGCCGTGTCCAGGGAATCGAGACCTACACCTATTTTATACGATACTACGCCCTTACGGCGCTGGAGGGCAGGCTTTCGGAATGCGTGGCCTCCGGGGCCGGCCCCGCCTTTAAGTACGCGCCGGATCCCGCGGATCCGGAATGGGAATTCGTGCGCGGAATACTCGCCACGGAGGGCCTGGACAAAAACACCCCGAAAGAAAACATGCGCAGGCTCATCGACTGCCGCAAAACGGTTCTGGCGAACACCGTCCGGTCGAAGGAACGGGACGACCTTCGCGGGCGGAGCATCATCGACGATTACGACCGGATAAACGTGGGCGCGGGCGAGGACATATTTATCCGCGAAATGCGCGAGGAGACCCAAAAACATATAGAAAAAACCGAAAGGCTGATCGAGCGGCTCTAACGCCTTTCCGGCTCGACCAAAATAAGTTCCCGGCGCATGGAACAGTTTTTATACCCCGGAATCAAGCGTGCGCGGCCCTCCAACCTCCGTACATATTCGCCTTCTGATTTAAAGGCTTATACGGGCCCGTCGGGAAATCGGGCAAGCCCGCGCTTCCCACGCGCAGGAGGGCGGACATGGCGATAATGGCCGGCAATATCGCCGAAATCGAAAAGTGGATCCGGCAACTCGAATGCCGCAAGAGAGCGGGCAAAGACAACCCCGTCCAAAGATAAAATCCGAAGTAGCCAGGCGGGTCGCCCGTGAGCATACTCAAGAAATGATTTCACGGGACCGGCAAGCGCATCCAGCCCCGTTTTTCGTCGCCCCTAACGAAGAAGGCTCCCCAGTATTCCGCGCACCAGCCGCGCGCCGGCCTTCCCGGCTATCTGTCTGCCGATGGTGCTCCCGGCGCTTCGCGCCAAGCCCTTGGCGAAGCTCTCGGCGACCGTCTGCCGGCCCCGGCCCGCGGCGGCCGGCTTACGGGCGGTCTTGCCGGTTTTCTCTTCCGCTTCATCGGCCGCCTCGGCCCTGGCGCGCTTCTCGGCCTTTTGAGTCAGGATCTCGTATGCGGACTCCCGGTCTATGTCCTTTTCATATTTGGCGCGAAGGCCTGACGACCTCATTATCTCAGCGCGCTCATCGTCCGAAACTGGCCCCAGGCGGCAGCCAGGGGGACGAATATATACGCGCTCCACCATGCCCGGCACCCCTTTCGTGTCGAGAAAGCTCACCAGCGCCTCCCCCACGCCGAGCTGGGTGATGGCCTCTCCGGTATTTATTTTTGGATTGGCGCGGAAGGTGTCGGCCGCCGCCTTCACCGCCTTCTGGTCCTTCGGGGTGAAGGCGCGCAGGGCGTGTTGTACGCGGTTACCGAGCTGCCCAAGGACCTCCTCGGGGATGTCGAGCGGGCTCTGGGTGACGAAATATACGCCGACGCCCTTCGAGCGGACAAGGCGCACCACCTGCTCGATCTTTTTGACCAGGGCCTTCGGCGCGTCATTGAACAGCAGATGGGCCTCGTCGAAAAAGAACACCAAAAGAGGCCTGTCGGCGTCGCCCCGCTCCGGCAATTCCTCGAAGAGCTCGGACAGAAGCCACAGCAGGAAGGTCGAGTAGAGCACGGGATGCAGCACCAGTTCCTCGGCGGACAGCACGTTGATCACGCCGCGGCCGCCGGAGTCCCGCCTGATGAGGTCGCCAAGCACCAGATCGGGCTCGCCGAAAAACACGTCGCCGCCCTGTTGCTCGAGCGGCAGGAGCTTGCGCTGAATTGTCTGCACCGTCTGCCGGGAGACCTGTCCGTATTCGGCTGATACAGTTTCCGCATTTTCCGCAAGATAGCCCAGCGCCGCCTTTAGGTCCTTTAGGTCCAGGAGGAGTAAACCCGCATCGTCGGCCACTCGAAACAGGAGATTCATGGTGGTGCTCTGCGCCTCCGAGAGCTCCAGAAGCCGCGACCACAGCTCGGGCCCCATATCGCTTACGGTCGCCCGCAGGGGTATCCCTCTTTTGCGGTACAGGTCCCAGAGCTCTACCGGGTTCGCGCGGTACTCGAACCCCTCGAGCCCCATCATCTTTATGCGCTCCTCGATCTTCTCGTGCGTCTTACCGGCCCTGCTGAGGCCGGCGATATCCCCCTTTATATCGGCGACGAAAACCGGCACCCCTATATTCGAGAAGACCTCCGCCATCATCTGCAGCGTCACGGTCTTCCCGGTGCCCGTGGCGCCCGTTATAAGGCCGTGGCGGTTCGCCATGGAGGGCTCGAGATACGCCCTCGACGTCCCCTGTCCCATAAGGATTCCATTATCAGACATTGCGCTTCTCCCGAAGTTTGACTTTTTAAGATTATGTTTTCCCACCGAACCATCGCACCGGCATCGTAGCAGCCGCCTTGAAAAACCCTGGCCATGGCCATATCAGAAGATCACAGCATTCATGTCGCGGCAACTCATTTTCTTCGAATTGCGGATGGAAACGGTTTTCCGACCTCCTCCAAAAGGTCTTGACAGCGCCCGACCCCTTGCCTAAAATCACACAATGCCTTAAAGGCATTACGGGCCCTTTGCCCCTTCCCGATCGTCAGTCCAGAGGTAGGCCATGAATTACAGGCTGGTGCGGCAGTTCTCAATCAACGCAAGCGACAACTTCTTCAATTTTTTCTATAAGATCGTCGACTTTTTCAAGATGCTGATCGAGGTATGGTGGGCTTTTTATGAAATCTGGGAGGCGTTTTTTCTCGTCTTCTTCAACCTGTTCATGTATGTCTATTATCTTTTCATTTTCATTGTCGACAGGCTCACCGAATCCGAGGCGGCCCTGTTCTTCTGGAGGACCATACCCAAGCGCGTTCCCTACAAACCCAGTAAAGTCTACATAAGGGAAATGCACAATCCCATACCGGCCTCCTACGGACGGCAGACGGCTGTCGCCGTTTCCCGTGGGGTCGCGAGTGCGGTGTCGGCCGCAACGGAAACCGTTGCCGCACCGCTTACCAGCGTGCGCAAACAGGCCGCAGGCGCACGCGGATCGATCTTCAAGAAGTCGATGGAATTCATCTCCACGATTCTCGGGGCCGTATGGACAATTATCAGCTTCCCGTTTAGAAAGATAGGAAAAGCGCTCTCAGGAAAGATGAAACCCGTCCCAGGAGAGGAGCAGGCCGGGTCCAAAAGCCTTATCGACGAATACCTAAAGGAATACGAGCAGCGAAGGAGGCCATAGGCCTCTTCTCAAGCGCAAAACGGGACATCGCAAGCTCCTCCACGCTCTATCATGTCGGGAGCGGATCGGCTACCGTTCCGATTGCACCCGCCGCGTTATATCAGGCTACACCCGATCGATAACGAAGGAAGAGCGGGTATCCCTGTCAGCGCGCCAGGTATTTACGCACCTTCTCGACTATACTTCCGCTCGTAAAGCCAAAGCGCTCCGCGAGTACACCCGCGGGCGCCGAAGCGCCGAAACGCTCGAGGGTGATGTACAGCGCGCCATGGCCCGCGTAGCGCTCCCAGCCCATGGAAATCCCGGCCTCCACCACGGCCCGCCTGCTAATCTCCGGAGGCAGAACCCCCTTTCGATAAGCCTCATCCTGTCTGTCGAACAGCTCCCACGACGGGAACGAAACCACCCTCGCGCCGATGCCGATTTTTTCAAGCTCCCGGGCGGCATCGAGCGTTATGTGCACCTCGGAGCCGCTGGCCATCAGGATGATGTCGAGCTTGCGTCCCGGCTCCCAGAGCACATACGCGCCTCGCATAAGGCCCTGCACTTCGCCCTTTCCCCGCTCCAGGACCGGGACATCCTGCCTCGTTAAGAGGATCGCGCTTGGTCCTGTCGGCCCGGCAAGCGCCGCAATCCACGCCTCCCTGGTTTCCTCGGCGTCGGCAGGGCGGATTACGGTAAGGCCGGGAATCGCGCGCGCCGCGGCGAGCTGTTCCACAGGCTGGTGCGTGGGGCCGTCCTCGCCTACGAAGAACGAGTCGTGCGTGAACACGTAGACCGTTCTTAGCCTGGACAGGGCCGCCAGACGCATCGGCGGGCGCATGTAGTCCATAAAGACGAAAAAAGTGGCGTTATAGGGGATGAAGCCGC
>MVZN01000108.1 GCA_002069125.1 Spirochaetes bacterium ADurb.BinA120 | reverse complement strand
GCCGCTTTTACCATCATTTGTCGAGACCGTGAAAAAAGGCCTCCCCCGGGTGATTTTTATTGACACAGCCCCCCGAGCGCGCTTAATTATACTCCAAAAATCGAACAGGGCCCTCAGGCTGCACGCGTTCATCCCGGGAGGATTGGTTTTTAAATGGCATACATAGTGATCGATCGCGACCGTTGCAAGGGATGCTGCTTCTGCATCGAGTTCTGCCCGCGCAACCTCATCAGGATCTCCAAGGAGCACAACAAAATCGGCTATTTCCCGGCCGAATTCATCGAGGAAGAACGCGAGCGCTGCACCGGATGTAAAACCTGCGCCGTCATGTGTCCGGACACGGCGATCGAGGTATACAAATGACCGAGAAAAAACTGACCAAGGGCAACATCGCCCTCGCCGAAGGCGCCATACAGGCTGGATGCCGCTATTATTTCGGCTACCCGATCACGCCGCAGAACGACATACCCGAATATCTTGCGCGCAACCTGCCCAAATGCGGCGGCACGTTCATACCCGCCGAAAGCGAGATCGCGTCAATAAACATGGTGATGGGCGCCTCCGCATCCGGCAAACGCGCAATGACCTCGTCCTCGGGGCCCGGCATCTCCCTCATGCAGGAGGGCATATCGTACCTGGCCGGCTCCGAAATGCCGGCGGTAATAGTGAACATCATGCGCTGCGGGCCCGGCCTCGGCGGCATCGCCCCCACTCAGGGCGACTATAACCAGGCGGTGCACGGCGGAGGCCACGGCGATTACCGAAATATCGTGCTGGCCCCCGGCTCGGTCCAGGAGATGTTCGATCTCACCATCAAGGCCTTCGAGTTAGCCGACAAATACCGCAATCCGACCATGATTATCGCCGACGCCATGATAGGGCAGTTCCAGGAGCCCTGCCGCCTTGTCCCCGAAAAGCCCGTGGAGTTTCCCGAAAAGCCCTGGGCCCTCACGGGCCGAAGGGGCAGAGAGCCGAGGCTCTTGAAGTCCCTTTATTTAGGCGACTACGAACAGGAGGAGCACAACCTCCTTTTAAAACAAAAATACGACGAGATACAGGAAAAAGAGGTGATGGTCGAGATGCAGCGCCTCGACGACGCCGAGCTCATCATCATCGCCTTCGGCACGCCCGCAAGGGTCGCCAAAACCGCCATCTCCATGGCGCGCGAGGAGGGCCTAAAAGTCGGCCTCATCCGCCCCATCACCCTTTTCCCATTCCCCACAAAGCAGATATACGAGCACTCCAAAAAAGCCGGAAAGCTCCTCGTGGTGGAGATGAACACGGGCCAGATGGTGCGCGATGTTCGCATAGCCGCCCACAGGGACGCGAGCATCAGTTTTTACGGCAGGCCCGGCGGAGGCTTCCCCTTCCCCGACGACGTGCTCGCCGAGATAAAAAAGGCGCTCGATGGAGGCCCGCGATGAACGCCATATTCAAACGCCCCGACAGCCTTACCGACGCTCCCACCCACTTCTGCCCGGGATGCACGCACGGAATCGCCCACCGGCTCATAGCCGAGGCGATGGACGAGCTCGGAATTACCGACCGCACCATTGGGATACCGGGAGTGGGCTGCTGCGTTTTTCTCTACCGCTATTTTCCCATCGACGCGCTGGAGGCCCCGCATGGGCGCGCCCCGGCGTGCGCCACCGGCATGAAACGCGCGCAGCCGGAGAACATCATCTTCGCCTACCAGGGCGACGGCGACATGGCGGCCATCGGCACCTCCGAGATCATACACGCGGCCAACCGCGGCGAGAACATAACCGTGTTCTTTATAAACAACTCCGTATACGGCATGACCGGCGGGCAGATGGCGCCGACGACGCTCCTGGGCCAGCAGACGACAACCAGTCCCTACGGACGCGATTTCAACACCGAGGGCTATCCGATCAAAATGGCCGAGATGCTCGCCACGCTCGAGGGCGTCGCCTACTCCACCAGGGTGGCCCTCCATTCGCCCAAACACGTAAACCAGGCGAAAAGGGCCATCCGAAAGGCCTTCGAGATGCAGATAAACGAGATGGGCTTCTCCATGGTCGAGATGCTGTCGACCTGCAACACCAACTGGCGCGTCACCCCGCTCGAGGCGCTCCAGATGATAGAGCGCGAGATGATCCCCTATTTCCCGCTCGGGGTGTTCAAGGAGCGCACGGGGAAGGACTTCCTGTAGCAGAGGGCGCAGAGGAGGTATGGAGTGTACTACGATGTGATCATGGCGGGCTTCGGCGGCCAGGGAATACAGACCATAAGCCAGATCGTGGCCCTTGCGGCCATCCGCAGGGGGCTTAACGTAACCTTTCTGCCATCCTATGGCGTGGAGAAGCGCGGCGGACGCACGAACGTAACGCTGGTAATCGCCGACGAGGAGATCGGTTCCATGGTCACAAACCATCCCCGGTGCGTCATCGCGATGGACACGATAGCCGTCGACAAATACAGGGATCAGGTCGCGCGGAAGGGGCTGCTCATAGCCAACACGAGCCTGGTGCCCGAATCGATGCTGGACCGGAACGACATCACCCCGCTCGCCTTAAAGTGCAATGACGAAGCCCTCGCGCTGGGCAGCGTAAAGCTCTCCAATATGATAGCTCTGGGTGCGTTTTTGCAGAAAACGAAAATCCTCGGATTCGACGACGTCGAGGCCGTCATGGACGAGGTAACACCCGAGCGCCTCAAACACACCATTCCGGCAAACTTAGAGGCCATCCGCCGCGGCATGGAGATCGCCGGAAACGGCACTGTTTGAAGTCTACCCGCGATCGCCGGACAGACTAAAAATCTCCGGTGTAATCCCAATCTCGCAGGATGGTCGCAAAATTTTCTTGCTTCTCCATGGGCCCTCCGCTATATTCCATGACGGCTTTATCTTTTAAGCGCCGGCGAATGATCGAAACAGCCGCCTGTAGGGGAAAAGACCCGTCGGCGTAATGTTCACCGGTGAGCGATAAAACCGCCATATCGAGTAAAGGTAAATCGCAATGGCCGTTATAATCCCTGCCTTCGCTATCGTCATTCTGTTCATGGCGGCCATGGCGATGGTATACGCCCGCAGACGGAACGGCTGCGCGGAAGGGGTCCGTGGAGACGAGCCCCGCCTTACAGGTCCATGCGCTCATTGCGATGTTTCAATCAGGGGAAATTGCAAAGTTCACAAGCAGCGGGTCTGAAAACATTATTTATCTTGTCTTATCGAAAGCCCGGAGGTAGGCTCCGGAAATCGGTTTGAGGAATATGGCAAACTACAGGCTAAGGAAAGGCTACGACATACGGATAGAGGGGCAGGCCGAAAAAATCCTGGAAACGGCCCCTTTTCCCGCCGCCGTCGGCCTGTACGCCTCGGATTTTTACGGCATGGCGCCCAAAGCGCTCGTCGATGGCGGGGAGAGGGTAAAGGTTGGCACTCCGCTCTGGCACGACAGGCGAAGGGAATCCCTCGTGGTGGCATCGCCGGTTAGCGGAACCGTGACCGAGGTGCGCCGGGGCGCACGCAGGGCCCTCGAGGCCGTCATCGTCCGAACGGACGGAAAACAGCAGGCTGCAAAATCGGCCCCGCCGCCGAAACGCACAGGCCCTTCAAACCGAAAGGAAATTATCTCCGCCCTCTGCGCCTCCGGCCTCTTCCCGCTCATACGGCAGCGCCCCTTCGGCACTGTGGCGAACCCACTGGCAGAGCCGCGCGACATCTTCGTCACAGCCATGGACACCTCGCCTCTGGCTCCCGACCAGGAGCTCATCCTGCGCGGCCGCGAACAGGAATTCATGCGAGGCATAGAGGTGCTCGCGGCCCTCACTACGGGAAAGGTCCACATCTGCACAGCCGGCGGCATGGAACTCGATTCGCATACATCGGGCCTCGAAAATATCGAGCACCACCAGTTTACGGGGCCGCACCCCGCCGGCAATGCGGGCGTGCACATACATCACGTGGCGCCCATAAAGGGCGTCGACGACGTCGTCTGGCATTGCACCGCACAGGGGGCAATCCTTTTAGGGCGCTATTTTATCACTAACATCCCTTCGTTCGAGGTGACAGTCGCTGTCGCCGGAAGCGCGGCCGCCGACAGGCGTCATGTGCGGACTTTGATCGGCGCCGAAATCTCTTCCTTCGCAAGGCCAAATGACTCCTCCTCTCCGGTCCGCTATATCTCGGGCAACGTCCTCACCGGCCGAAACGCCGGAGCGGACGGCTTCCTGGGGTTTTCGGACAGCCTGGTGAGCCTGATTCCCGAGGCGCGCGGGAAAAAATTTTTGGGCTGGCTCGCTTTGGGCTTTTCCCTGGAGAGCGTTTCGGCCTCCTTCATATCCAGGTTTCTGCCGCGCCGGCGCTTTTCCATCGACTCCAACCGCAATGGAAGCGTGCGCGCCTTCGTCGCCACTGGAATCTACGAGCGCCTGCTCCCGATGGACATACTCCCATCGTTTCTGCTTAAATCCATATTGGCGGGCGACATCGAGGAAATGGAAAAACTCGGCATACTCGAGGTGACGCCGGAAGACTTCGCTCTTTGCGAATACGCCTGCCCCTCCAAGACCGATATACAGCGCATAATACGGGATGGGATCGGCCTGATGCTTAAGGAGACAGGGGAGACGGAATGAAAACGCGCGGCAGGATAAGGTCCATGTTCGAAAAGGGCGGGAGCCTAGAGCGCCTCTGGCCGCTACTTGACGCCGCCGAGACATTTTTGTTCCGCCTGCCGGCGCGCACCTCCGGCGGCGCCCATATCCGCGACGCGTACGACCTCAAGCGCATGATGATGATCGTGGTGCTCGCGCTCTTCCCCTGCATGGCCTTCGGCACCTACAACGTCGGATATCAATTCTACGCCTCGGCGGGAATCGCGGCGGGGCATCTGGACTGCCTTATAAAGGGCCTATGGGTGGTCGTTCCGCTCTACGCCGTCACCTTCGCGGTGGGCGGCTTCTGGGAGGCCTTTTTCGCGCTCGTTCGCGGCGAGGAAATCAACGAGGGCTTTTTCGTCACCGGAACGCTCATCCCGCTCGTAATGCCGCCCACTATTCCGCTGTGGCAGCTCGCGCTCGCCGTAAGCTTCGGCGTGGTGCTGGGAAAGGAGCTCTTCGGCGGGACCGGCATGAACGTCTTCAACCCGGCGCTTGTCAGCCGCGCATTCCTGTTCTTCGCCTATCCCAAGTCCATCTCGGGCGCCGGGGTGTGGGTGCTGAAGGGCGACAGGATGGTCGATGCCGTTAGCGGCGCCACTCCGCTTCACTTAGGGATAGAGCCGGTGGGCGATATCGTCCCCTATCTTTCATCAAACGGTTTCGATTTCTGGAGGATGTTCAGCGGTCTCGAGCCGGGAAGCATCGGCGAGACGAGCGTCATCGCCATACTTATGGGCGCGGCCCTGCTTCTCGTAACCCGGGTAGCGAGTTGGCGGATCATGCTTTCCGTCTTCGCCGGCGGTGCCGCCATGGCGCTTCTCTGCAACGCCTTCGCCCCGTCGCCCGCGAGCATGCTGGCGCTTCCCGCCCACTACCACTTCGTTATGGGAGGCTTCGCCTTCGGGGCGGTTTTCATGGCCACGGACCCGGTTTCGGCGGCCGGGACCAACGCGGGTAAGTTCATCTACGGTTTTCTTATCGGCGTGCTCGCCGTCCTTGTGCGGACCCTTAACCCCGCCTACCCGGAGGGGATGATGCTCGCCATACTCTTTATGAACCTTTTCTCTCCTCTCATCGACTACATGGTGGTGCGTCTCAACATGCGAAGGAGGCGGCTCCGTGCGGCAGGATAACACCTATACGCTCATATTTCTGGGCGCTGTGGCGCTCGCCTCCTCGCTTATCCTGGCGCTCGCCTCGCAGCTTCTTAAAGACCGACAGGACCTGCTGCGGCAGGCCGACATGAAGCGCAACATCCTCATCGCGGCCGGCTTCATGGAATGCTACTCGGACGCAGCCGAGGCCCGGCGCGAAATGGGCTCGGGCGTCTGCAAGGACGTCCACCTGTACTACGAGCGGCACATGCGCGCCCTTCTGCTCGACCATCTCGGCAATGCCGTGGACGAGCTGGAAA
Organism: Spirochaetes bacterium ADurb.BinA120; assembly: GCA_002069125.1. Classification (GTDB taxonomy): domain Bacteria; phylum Spirochaetota; class UBA4802; order UBA4802; family UBA5368; genus MVZN01. The sequence goes on along the minus strand of MVZN01000108.1, from coordinate 1,604 downwards.
CACGCCCGGAGCTCATCGACCCGGCGCGCGAGGCCGAGAAGCCGAAGGAGAAGCGCCGCTTCCCCGTGTTCCTCCGGATCGACGAGATCGACGGCAGGGAGGCGATCACCGCCTATTGCGTACCCATCTACGGCAAGGGGCTGTGGTCTTCGCTTTACGGCTACCTCGCGCTCGAATCGGACCTCGACACCGTAAGGGGGCTCAGCTTCTACCGGCAGGGAGAGACTCCGGGCCTTGGCGCGGAGATCCAATCGCGCTGGTTCCAGGACGAGTTCAAGGGTAAAAAGATACTGGACGCCAATGGGAAACTCGTCTCCATCACGGTGCTAAAGGGGAAGGCCGACCCCGCAAGCCCCCTGGCGGCGCACCAGGTCGACGGGATCAGCGGCGCGACTCTGACAACGAAGGGAGTCACCGAACTCTTAATGAAGAGCCTTTCTATGTATGAGCCTTATTTCAACATGATCCGGCGCGGAGGTGCCGCTTATGACCGTCGATAAAAAAATATTCCTCACGCCTATAAGCGAGAACAATCCCATAACCACCCAGGTGCTGGGCATATGCTCGGCGCTCGCCGTCACCTCCCAGCTCAAGCCCTCCATCGTGATGGGGCTTGCGGTCATAGCCGTGGTGGGCTTTTCGAACCTCATCACCTCCCTCATACGGGGGTTCATTCCGCAGAAGGTGCGCATCATAGTGGAGATGACGGTCGTGGCCTCGCTCGTCATTATGGTCGACCAGATACTCAAGGCCTACGCATTTCAGATGTCCAAACAGCTTTCGGTATTCGTGGGCCTCATCATCACCAACTGCATCGTGCTGGGCCGCATAGAGGCCTTCTCCATGGGGAATCCCCCCGTGCCCTCCCTGCTCGACGGCCTCGGCAACGGACTGGGATACGCCATCATACTCTTTATCGTGGGTTTCTTCCGCGAGCTTTTGGGCTTTGGAAAGATTCTCGGCTATCAGGTGCTTCCGGAATCCCTCTATGCCGCGGGCTACGAGAACAACGGGCTGATGGTGCTCGCCCCGGGGGCCTTCATCATCCTCGCGCTCATCGTCTGGCTGCAGCGCACAATCTCCGGATACCGCGAGGAGTAGAGGGCGATGGAACTTGTAAACATAGGCATCCGCGCGATATTCACCGAGAACATCATACTCGCGTATTTTCTGGGCATGTGTTCGTTCCTCGCCCTTTCCAAAAAGATGTCCACCTCTGTCGGGCTTGGACTGGCCGTGGTATTCGTACTTTCCATTACCGCCCCGGCCAACTGGATCATTCACGAATACGTACTCCGCGAGGGGGCGCTCGCCTGGCTGGACCCGCGATTCAAGGAGGTGGACCTGAGCTTTCTGGTGTTCATCTCGTTTATCGCCGTCATCGCGGCTCTCGTCCAGGTAGTGGAGATGGCGATAGAGAAATTTTCATCGAAACTCTACAACGCACTGGGCATCTACCTGCCTCTCATCACGGTCAACTGCGCCGTCCTGGGCGTCGCGCTCTTCATGGTGGAGCGCCGCCTCACCCTCGCCGAAACCGCTGTCTTCGGTTCATGCTCCGGTATCGGATGGTTCATGGCTATCGTAAGCATGGCGGCCATACG
>MVZN01000107.1 GCA_002069125.1 Spirochaetes bacterium ADurb.BinA120 | reverse complement strand
TTATTTCTTCTTCGCGATAAGCCCGGCAAGGCTTTGGGAAAAGGTGCGCTTTCGGGCGAAATAACCACGGGAGGTGCTCTTGATGTCCTCGACGGTAATGAAGGCGTTGGGCTCGAACATGCGCACGACCTCCATCACCTGCGCCACCTTCTTGCGCGGTACTATCGTGAATATGATGTTGACCTCTCCCTTCGCGCCCCAGCCCTTCAGGGTGGTCGCGCCGTAGCCCTCCTGCCGGAGCACGAGCGGCAGCATCACTATTTTCTCCGTCGTGATGATCCTTACCGCCTGGATGCCTATGGCGATCTTCGATTCTATCATCATTCCCACGTAGTTGCCTGTCGCGAAACCGGCGCCGTATACGACATAGCTCGCCGGGCTTCCTATACTCTTCATCACCTCGCCAATGGCCGCAAGCCAGATAATCACCTCGAAAAAACCGAGCAGGGGCGCCAGGAAACGATAGCCCCTGGAAATAAGGATGATTCTCACCGTGCCGATGGATACATCGGCGATCCTGGCGCAGAAGATGAAGATGAGCCCCGGAAGGGAAGAGTCGAGCGCTTCTATCATGTCGTTCAGTTTATTGAATGGTCGCTATACGGCAATGACTCAGAGGCTACTGGTAGACGCGGGTATTTCAATCATTATTTGCCCGAAGGCGCGCAAACGTTTGCGCGCCTTCGGGCGACGCAATTTATCAAAAAAATCACATATGGATCAAAATATATGAAAAACATCCATATTTTATTATAATCACCAATAAACGGCTTTAACAAACTCCTCTAAAGTTAAACTGTCGTGCCGAAGGGGCCGAATAGACGAGCAGGGAGTAGTCTCGACTCTCCCGTTCGTTCTTTGAAAACGCTGGGGCTAGCGACCCATGAGCCTGTTCGATGCTCGTTGGCCTCCTTTGTATGCGTTCCAGCCTTTTATACGCCCATTTACAAGCCTGGAACGGGAATACCCCGGTTGTTCGTGAAAGGCCGGACGGTTATTCCTGGAAAAAGCCGCGTCCCACTGCCCGGGGCGTGGCCCGGCAGGGAAGCCGGAAAAACCAAATACAAAGGAGTGTAAAATGATCATCAACAACAACATGGGTGCGATCAATGCGAACAGGACGCTGAAGTTTACGCATTGGGACGTGGACAAGAGCATGCAGAAGCTCTCCTCCGGCCTTCGTATCAACAAGGCCGGAGACGACGCTTCGGGGCTCGCGGTTTCGGAGAAGATGAGGACCCAGATCCAGGGACTCAGGCAGGCCGAGCGGAACACCGAGGACGGGATGTCGTTCGTACAGACCGCCGAGGGGTATCTCGATCAGTCCGCCCAGATCATCCAGAGGGTCAGGGTGCTGTCGGTCCAGGCGGCCAACGGCATCTATTCGAACGAAGACCGCCAGCTCATCCAGGTTGAGGTCTCCGCGCTCGTCGACGAGGTCGACAGAATCGCGTCGCAGGCGGAGTTCAACCGTTTCAAGGTGCTCACCGGAGAATTTTCGAAGGTGAACCCCAAGGCGTCCATGTGGTTCCACATGGGTGCGAACGCGAATCAGCGCGAGCGCATCTACATAGGTACGATGACGGCCCAGTCATTCAAGATGAGGGACGGCACGGGCAAGGTGATAGTATCGCTCTCCTCGCCCGGCGGCGCCAACAACACGATAGGTCTGATGGACGCCGCGCTGCAGAAGCTCTCCAAGCAGCGAGCCGACCTCGGCGCCTATTACAACAGGCTTGAAATGACCGCCAAAGGACTTATGTCCGCCTACGAGAACACCCAGGCGGCGGAATCACGCATCAGGGACGCCGATATGGCCGAAGAGATGGTGAACTTTACCAGGAGCACCATCCTTGTCCATACAGGCACTGCGATGCTTGCGCAGGCAAACCTGCAGCCCCAGTCGATTTTACGGTTACTTGGATAAGCGAATCGTAAAATCACGTTTTCCCGGTTCTTTGAAAACTCACCATGATTCTCGTACGTTCTCCCGCCGTTCCCAGACTGTCCTAAACCCGGCTGCTCCGTCAGCCGGTGATGCTGGGAGGGCATCACTGGCTGACGGAGTATGCCGTCGGCCGGTGTTGTCTGGACATGGGCAGTCCGGGCTTCATTGCCGGGGAGAAAACCCCTGATCCGTTCGGGCGGGTCCGGTCTCCGCATGAAGCGGGGGCCGATAAATCCGCGACGGTCCCGAGAAAAACGAGAGGCGGCCGTCCCGAAACACTACAAGGGAGGGAGTCGTATGAGAATCAATCACAACATGAGCGCCATATTCGCGAACAGGCAGCTCCAGGCGGTTTCCGAAAGGATGGATAAATCCATTGAGAAGCTTGCGTCGGGCGAGCGTATCAACCGGGCTGGCGACGACGCTTCGGGTCTGGCCGTGTCTGAAAAGATGCGCACCCAGATCAACGGCCTGCTCCAGGCTGAAAAGAATTCCCAGAACGGGCTTTCTTTTATTCAGGTCGCCGAAGGGTCACTCCAGCAGATCAACGACATTTTGCAGCGCGTCCGGATGCTCGCGGTGCAGTCGGCCAACGGGATTTATTCAAACGCGGACAGGACGCAGATCCAGGTTGAGGTTTCGCAGTTGATCGAGGAGGTGGACCGCATTACCACATCCTCCGAGTTCAACAGGATGAAGATGCTCACCGGCATGTACGCGCGCAACAGCCGGTCAGGCAGCATATTCTTCCATGTGGGGCCCAACCAGGGCCAGAGGATGAGGGCTTTCATCGCTACGATGAGCTCCAGGGCCCTCAACCTAATGGAAGGGGAGAAAAAACGCTCCATCTCCACCGTTGGACTGGCCAACTCCATGATTGGGTACATCGATTTGGCTTTGGACAAGCTGAATCGCCAGAGGGCAGATCTGGGGGCCTATTACAACAGGATGGAGAATACCATCAGCGCCCTTTCGCGTAATTACGAAAACATGCTCGCTGCCGATTCCCGTATACGGGACGCGGACATGGCCTCGGAAATGGTTGAGTTCACAAAGAACCAGATCCTCGTGAAGAGTGGTACTGCGATGCTGGCTCAGGCGAATCAGAAGCCTCAGCTTATACTGCAGCTGCTCCAATGAGGGTATTTTAAAATTGAGACGGGCTACGCAGTGCGGTCTGTTTCATCCCGCTCCGGTTGGGAGGCCGGAGCAGGTTTCCTTTTTCGCCCTAAAGGGAGGTGGGGCGAAGAAATAGTCGGCGGCCGGCCCATCGGGCGGACCGCCATGTCAAGGAGGATACGATGGATATCAACAGGCTCACTTCGGTAAATACGGGCCAGGCGCGGATCGCCGGGCTGAAGGACCAGGCCGAACGCCCCCCGCTTCGCGGGCGGGAGGACGAGGGGAAAAGCCCCACGCTCTCCAGGGAAAACGCCGAAAGCCTGGCCACCATGCTCAATTCGGCGACCAAGTCCATGGACAGAAAGATCACCTTCGCGGTGGACAACGACACCCACAGGATCGTGATGAAGGTCCAGGACAGCCGGACGAACGAAACGGTGCGGGAGATTCCGGCCAGGGAGCTCATACGGCTCCTTAAGCACATGCACGATTTTATCGGCATGTTTGTGGATGAATCGCGGTAGTGACGGCGGTGACCGGCCGAAATGGTGTAATGTTATGTCGCCTTTGCGCCGATAATTTATTGCACAGGTATGCCATTTTCGGTACCTTGAATCAGGCGTTCACTTTTACGGACGGGCCGCACAGGGCCGGGCCCTCGGGCCGTCCGGAAGGGGTAGGGTATGCCGGTCACCTTCGGAGGCATGGCCTCCGGTCTCAACACCGACGACATCATAAAGAAGCTTGTGGAGGTGGAGGCCCGTCCCATTCGCCAGTGGGAGGACGAAAAGGCCACCTTCAACAGGCGCAAAGAGGCCCTGGGCGAGCTTAGGACCAGGGTCAATGCCGTCAACGCGGCCGCAAAGGACCTTTACGGCTACCGGGCGTCCTATGCGGACAAATCGGCGCTGTCCTCCAATCCCGCCGTAATCGAAGCGAGCGCCAACAGGTACGCCGAAAAGGGCGTGCGAAGCCTTGAGGTCCTCGAGCTCGCATCCACCCACAGGCTTAGCACCGACTCCCTGCCGGACGATCGCAAGTTATCCGAAGGAAAATTCAAGATCGAGGTGAACGGCGCATCCAGGGTGGTGCGCTTCAAAGGGGGCACCCTGAAGGCGCTCCAGGAGGCCATAGACGGGGCCGCGTCGGACATTGTATCCAGCTCGTACGTCAATACAACGGACAACATGCATGTTCTCACGCTCGAGTCGAAGATCTCGGGCAAAAAGGGCGAGATAAATCTCTCCGAGGGGAAGGATTTCCTCTATGCGATAGGCCTAATAAAGGGCGAGAAGGGCGAGGAGAAACAGAAGACCTCCATCGTTTTCGACGGCAAGTATTTCGTGCCATACGCCGGCGCCGAGCCGAAGACCGATGACGGCAGCATCGATGTGGACAGGGAGGGTAAAAAGTTTTCCATTACCGGCGCCCTGTGGCGCGAATACGTCCTTCCCGTCTCCGTCCCGGCGAAGAAGAACACCATGTTAGAATTCACCGTGGCCCATACCCCGCCGGAGCGCGAGAAGGAGGACGGCCTCCCGTACAGGATCGAGGTGGGCCCGGACGAGAAGACCGTAATAAAGGGCATAGAGCTCCACGGCTACAACGTGTCGCGCATTCGGCCCCTCGAAAAGAAGGAGCCCAAAAAGGAGCTTGTCGATGTCCTCGGCGTCGGGGTGGTCTCGCAGGAAGGCGAGACCCGCGTCGAGAAGCTGTACCCGGTGGACAAAAAATTCAAGGGGAAGATGGAAATCCCCGCCGGCATGGACTTCGACGGCAAGACCATCAGCAAAATCATTTTTTACGGAAACGAAGGCGTTTCGGAATTCTCCGACGCCGCCCTCTTCACCCCGCTCGACGGCAAGGGGCTCCTCGATCCCAAGCACGAGGTGGCAAAGGCAACCGACGCAAGGATAAAGGTGGACGGAATAGAGGTGCGCCGCGATAAAAACGAGGGGCTTACGGACGTGGTCAAGGGGCTCACGCTCGACCTGCGGTCCAAATCGGAGCGTCCGGTGACGATTAAAGTCGAGCCGAGCGTTGACAAGGCAATGGGTAAGATAAAAGCCTTTGTCGAGGCATACAACAACTATCTCGAGCTTAACCGAATGCTCATAAAAACCGAGAAGAGCGAGAAACCGGGTGACTATAAATCGAACAAGTACAAAAACGGGCTCTTCGTAGGCGACATGACCATACTGCGCCTGGAAAACACGCTTAAGGAAACCGTGGGAAACGCCTATCCCAGCCGGGCCGAAAAGCCGATAAGGCTCATCACCCAGATGGGGATCTCCACGGGCGCCATCAACGCGGCGTGGGAGAGCATCCGGGAGGGCAAGCTCGTCATCGACGATGGACTGCTCCTCTCCGCGCTAAAGGACAACCCCGAAGGGGTGGAGGAGTTCTTCGGCTCCGACACCGACGGCGACAACCGCGTCGACAACGGCATGGCCTACCGGGTGGAGACGGTCCTTCGGCCTTACGTTTCCTCGGGCAAGAACATCATCGCCAATAAAATAGAGCTCGAAGACACCAATATCCAGATGGCGAACAGCCGCATAGAGCGCCACCAGGAGCACCTGAAAAAATATGAGGACAAGCTGCGCAAAAAGTTCTCCACCATGGAACAGTCCATCTCCGGCGCCAAGTCCCAGGGGGAATGGATGAAGAACCAGATGAAGGGAATGCAGGGCGGAAGCGAAGAGAAATAAGGTGGAATAAAGCGAGGTTAAATAGTGGAAATTCTGATTAACAGTCTCCCCGTACATTTCCGACTTGAAAACGAAAAGAACATCGCCGATGTCATAGCCTCCGTCTCCGGATGGGCGCGTGAGAGGGAGCTCATTTTTACCGAGGCCCGAATAAACGACGAGCCCTATGCGGTGGAGGCCCTTCCGGACATGCCGCTTGAGGCTGTCCGCTCGATCGACTGCGTCGTGCGGTCCCGCGCCGACGTCGTCATCTCCTCCCTGGAGGAGGCCGACGCCTACTGCGACCGCGCGACGGCCTTCATCGAAAGTGCGCTCGACGCCGGCCGGGTGGACCGGGAAGCGGCCGCTTCGCTCGAGGGAGGGGCCGGCTGGCTCGGCGAGGTCGTGGAATCCACGCTCTCGCTCTTGGGGACCGCCCCCGAAGAGACAGGCTGCCGCGACACCAACGTAAGGGAATACCTGGACCGTCTGAACGATTTTTCCTCCTCGGTGCGCTCCGCGGATTCGGAGGACTCGCTTCTGGCCGTGTTCAAAACGGCGGGAGGGGTCTTTTCGGCCATAAAGGAGGTCCTTCGCATGATGCTCATGAGCGAAAACCTCCGCCGTCTCGTGGTCCAGAGCCTCGAATCGCCTGACGTGCTCGTCCACTCGCTCGAAAAGATAAGGGAAGAGGCGCCGGCCCAATCGGAGGTCCTTGCCGAGACCGTCCAACTGTACCAGCAGGGCAGGGACTCGGAGGCGTCGAAAAAATTCCATTCCTTCGTGGAGTTCGTCTACGACTATACCCGCGCCTGCTACCAGTGCGTGCCCGTGTTCCGGATCGATACCTCCGGCATAGAGATCGAAGGAGTTACGCTGGAGGAACGGAACAGGGAGCTTAACGACATGCTCTCGGAGATACTCTCCTCGCTCGAGAACAACGATATAATCAGCCTCTCGGATATCCTCGAGTACGAGATGCGCCCGCGAATAGAGACAATCGGCGCGTACATAGACGCGGTGCTTGCGGAGATACGGGACTGAACTCACCCTCCGCCCCCCTCTCTTAGAACGAAAAAGAGGGGGGATCGTGTCAAGATCCACAAGAAATTACAGAGGTACATCCAGGCTAATTTTAGCTGGATCAGTTACTGCCCGCCGTATATCGGGTATCGCCAGCAAGCCTGATGCCTAAACTCCCCCTTCTTTTCTCCGAAGAGAAGGGGGCCGGGGGGGATGAGTTTGAAGAGCTTCCAGCCGCCTGGAGTGCTTTAAACAGCATATTGAGCTGGCGTCTGTAGGTCTGGGAAAGCAAAGCCCCCCTCCGGGGGGTTTGGGGGGCGTTAAGAATCGGGATTGAAGATGATTTAAGCAGGCGTCCGTAGGTCTGGGAAAGCAAAGCCCCCCTCCGGGGGGTTTGGGGGGCGTTAAGAATCGGGATTGAAGATGGCTTGACGAGCATACCTCGCCCGCTGCGCCTCCTGTGCCGCTGCTTAACAGCTTTTTCGAGCCCCCCGACCCCCCGGAGGGGGGCAACAAAAGAGATAAACTGGAGGCGTGTAAATGATGACTGGTAAAGTAAAGCAACCACGATATATAATAGAGCTATCCAGGGATTTCAGAAAAAATCCGACACAGGCCGAGAAATTATTATGGGAAGAATTGAAGGGGAAAAAACTGGAAGGATTTAGATTCAGGAATCAACACCCTATATACAGATACATACTCGACTTTTATTGTCACGAAAAGAGGCTTGCAATAGAGGTGGATGGTGATATTCATAAAGAAAGATCGGATTATGATGAATTTCGTGATGAGTTTCTGAAGTCAATGGGGATAACTACTTTACGAATTCAGAACAAGGATGTTATTGGCGGTATTCATGGGGTTCAGGAAACAATCAGAAAGTCTTTAATCAGCCAATAGTATTATTCATTAATAAGCCCCCCTCCGGGGGGTTTGGGGGGCGTTAAGAATCGGGATTGAAGATG
>MVZN01000106.1 GCA_002069125.1 Spirochaetes bacterium ADurb.BinA120 | reverse complement strand
AAGACCATGGAGTTCGCCCGGAGCTTAAGCCCCATGTACGGCTACCATATCCTCGCGCCGTTTCCCGGCACCGAGGTGCGTGAGAAGGCCGCCGAATACGGCATGCGCATCCTCACCGACGACTGGGACCTGTACGACGCGAACCGCTCGGTCGCGGAATCGGTGTACATGTCGCACGAGGAGATCGACAGAATCGTAGGCGAGTTCAACGGCGGCATAAAGCGCTACGTGGAGGCCCTTGGCGAGCGGAAGAGGCGCGGTGAGGCAATTTCCCCATCAGACGAGGACATGTTAGGGGGGATACTCTCGTTCGATTTCAGCGAGAAGCTCATCTCGGGGCGGGTCGTCGAGCGCTACCCCGGCCTTTCGAACGGCGCAAGTGACGATACGGTCATGTCGGACTTCACCGCCTTCGCGGCGCGGGAGACCGGCTACGGCTCCGACGACGCGAAACGCGAGCTCGAGCGGCTCGTCTCGCTCGAGTGCATCGGCGTGGACCGCGGCGGCCCCGGCGCCAGGATGTGCTGGATGTAGCGCCTAACGGGCCGCCGTCACGCGGTTCTTGGAGGCCCGCTTTCCCTCGTACATTGCGCCGTCGGCGCGGCTTATGTTGGCGTCCAGGTCGAGCGCGTGGTCGTATCCCGCGACGCCGATGGTGACCGTCACCCTTAGGGCTTTTCCTCCGTACTCGGGCGAGCACGACTCCACGGCCGCGCGCAGCTTCTCCGCGGCCTTTACGGCGCCGTCGAGCGACAGCCGGGGGAACATCAACAAGAACTCCTCGCCGCCCCAGCGGGCGACCATGTCCTCCCTGCGGACCGAGGCTACCAGCATATCCGCCACGCTCTTCAGCACCACGTCGCCCCCCTCGTGCCCGTGGGTGTCGTTGAACAGCTTGAAGTCGTCTATGTCGGCCATGGCAAGGCAGAAGGGCTCCTCATGGCGGGATGAGCGCGAGATCTCGGCATTCAGGCGCTCCAGGGCGTAACGGCGGTTGGCAAGTCCCGTAAGCGGGTCGATGCGGGCCATCATCTCCAGGCTTTCGCGCGCGCGGTCAAGCTCCTCGTTGCGGCGCTCGAGCTCCAGAGCGTAGGTGCGGAGGGCGAGGCGCGAGCGGCGAAGCTCCAGGTGAGTCTGTATGCGGGCGGAAAGCTCGCTCGGATTGAAGGGCTTGGTGATGTAATCCAGCCCGCCAGCCTCGAATCCGCGCACAATGTCTTCCGATTCGCTCTTCGCGGTGATGAAGAGCACGGGGATTTCGGCGGTGGAGGGATCGTTTCGCAGTATGCCGCATATTGTGTAGCCGTCCATGCCGGGCATCATGACGTCCAGAAGCACCAGGTCGGGGCGGAGCTCCCTCGCGCGCCTTAGGGCCTCCCGGCCCTCGGTGGCCGTGTAGACTTCGTAGTCGTGTTTCAGCATCTCGCCCAGCGCGCGAAGCGGGGTGGGCGAGTCATCCACAATGAGTATCTTTTCCCTTGTCATCAGGAGCCGCCTCCGGGAGGTATTTTCCACAGGCGGGCGATCAGCGCAAGCGCCTTTTCGTTCTCGAAGGAGGCGATCGCGCGCTCCAGCTCGGCAAGCCGCGCGATGGAGCGGCTCGGCCAGGCGGCTTTCAACTCGGAGAAGGTCTCGAGCGCCGAGTAGCTGCCGTCCTTCACCTCCTCGGTGAGGCGCTCGAGGAGCGCGCGCGGTTCGGGCTCAGTGCCGTCCGACGGAGCCCCGTCCGTAGGGCGGCCCGTGGAGAGTACGCTTCGGTTGGAGAGCACGATGGCGAGCGCGGAGCCGAACTCTTCGAGCCGCGCATCGAGCGCGCTTCCGCCCTCGGCGATCTCCGTCTCCAAATCGCCGGCCGACTTCTGAAGCTCGAGCGCCCCCAGCGTGCCCGCGGCCCCCTTTATGGAGTGTGCGAGGCGGCGCGCCTCCGGGGCGTTCCCCGTTTCAATTTTCGTGCGGATCTCGGCTGGCGCGCCGGCATACAGCTCGCAGAACTGCGCCAGAAGCTCCCGGAGAAAGTCCTCGTCGCCCCTCATCCGCTTCATGGCGAAATCCATATCGATGCCGTTGAGGGAGGCAGCGCCCGAGGCGGGAGCCGATTCCGGCTCGGCGGCAGCGGCCGGGCCCAGCCAGCGTTCGAGAGCGGAGTAAAGCGCGTCCGGATCGACCGGTTTCGGGAGGTGGTCGTTCATTCCCACCGCCATACAGCGTTCCCGGTCGCCGCTCATTGCGTAGGCGGTCAAGGCGATTATGGGGAGCCCTTCGAAGCGCCCATCGGCGCGGATGAGCCTGGTCGCCTCCAGGCCGTCCATAACTGGCATCTGCACGTCCATAAATACAATGTCGTAAGCGCGTTCGCCGAGCATTTCGATGGCCCGCTTGCCGTCGGGCGCCTCATATATGCTCAATCCATCGTTTTCGAGCAGTTCCCGCATCACCTGGCGGCTTATGGGATTGTCCTCCACCAGAAGGACCGCCCTGCCCGCGTATCGCGTCGAGCGGCCTCCATGGGGCGGGGCTTTCGCGCTTCGCCCTTTAATTCCCAGGGCCTCCATAACGGACTCAAGTAGATTCGACGGGGTCACCGGCTTGGCGAGGATGCGCCGCACCCCGGCCTCGCGTGCGCTATCGCGTATAACATCGGGATCGTATGCGGAAACTATTATGACGTCCGGCGCGGCCGTCATTTTCGAAAGATCGCGAATGCGGCGCGCGGTCTCCAGGCCGTCCATTTCGGGCATCCTCCAGTCTATTAGCGCCAGGTTGAAGCCGCCATGGGGCGCATTCTCTATGAGATCGAGGGCCTCGATACCCGAGCGCGCCGTGGCCACGTCGAAACCGAAGCCCGACAGGCTTTCGCGGAGTATCTCGCGGGCGGTTTCGTTGTCGTCCACCACCAATACCCGGAGTTTTCCGAGCTCGGCGGTTCCAATAGCGGCCGGCCTTTCGGGCCTTCTTTGCTCCAGAGGGACCGAAAAGTAGAATGTTGAGCCTTTTCCCGGTTCGCTCGTAAAGCCTATCTCGCCGCCCATAAGCTCCACGAGCTTTTTCGAAATGGAGAGTCCCAGGCCCGTCCCGCCGTAACGGCGCGTTATCGAGCTGTCCGCCTGCGCAAAGGATGTGAATATACGGGACTGCTTGTCGAGCGGAATGCCGATGCCGGTGTCGCGCACGGTGAAGCATACGTCCGCGGTGGAGGTTTCGCCCGCGTCCGGGCGCTTCCGCGACTCCACGCGGAGCACCACCTCGCCCGAATGGGTGAACTTGATGGCGTTGGTAAGCAGGTTGAACAGCACCTGCTGCAGGCGCAGCGGGTCGCCACGGAGATCGAGCGGCATGTCCGCTTTAATATGCAGAAAGAGCTCAAGTCCCTTTTCTTCGGCGGCGCGGGCCAGAGTGCCGACAAGGTTCTTTAAAATATCGTCCAGCGAGAAGTCCACCCGCTCAAGCTCGATACGCCCGGCGTCGATTTTGGAGAAATCCAGCACGTCATTTATAATGCCCGAAAGCATCCTCGCCGAAGCCGCGATTTTATCCAGGTAGTCGCGCTGTTTTCCGGTAAGATCCGTGTTCAGAGTCAGGTGAGCCAGGCCTATGATGCCGTTGAGCGGCGTGCGAATCTCGTGGCTCATGTTTGCCAGAAATTCGCTCTTTACGCTATTTGCCTCTTCGGCAGCCTCCTTCGCTGCGCGCAGCGCTTCTTCAACCGCAACGTGGTCGGTGATGTCGCGCGCGGCGGCGTAGATTAGCCTGCCGGATGGGTAGGAGCGCCATTCGATCCAGCGGTAAACTCCGTCTTTGCGCCGGTAGCGGTTGACGAAGTTGACGACCTCTTCCTGTTCGCTTAGGCGCTTTACGGCCTCGAGTGTGGCATCCATGTCGTCCGGGTGGATGAGGTCCAGGAAGCGAGAGCCCACTAGCTCCTCGCGGGTGTATCCCAGCGCGCTCTCCCACTGGGCGTTCAAGCGGCGGAAGTAGCCGTCGGTGTCGGCCACGCACAGCAGGTCGAGGGCGCTGGAAAAGAATTTTTCCAGTTCCTCGGTCTCCTCGCGAAGACTTTCCTCGGCGCGCCTCCGCTCGGTTATATCGGTTGCGATGGCGAGCACCCGGCGCGATACCCCGTCGAAATCGACCAGCGGCACCTTGACGGTGGCAAGCCAGTGTTCCTCGCCGCTGGCGTAGGTGACCTTTTCCTCGGCAATGAGCTTCGGGCGGAGCGTCTCCATCACCTCCCTGTCGTCCGCAAGAAAGCGCTCGACCTCCTCCCCGGTGGGGCTGAAGTCCGCGTCAGTCTTTCCTATCATGCTCTCCGCGGTTGTGCCGTACGCGTCGGCGATTGCCTTGTTCGCAAGCTCGAATCGCCCTTGGCGGTCCTTTACTATTATAAAACCCGGAACGGCGTCGATCACCTGGCGCAGAAATGAGCGCTCCTTCTTCAACGTTTTCTCGGCGGTCATTCTATCCGTCACGTCGCTCGAGATGCAGAGGATGCCCTCCAGGCTGGGATGGATGCGCACCTCGTAGTAGCCCTGTCTTCCGTCGGGATGGATGAACCCGCCGGCGACCGTACCCGGCCGGCGCGTTTCCATTACCTCCTTATATGTCTTAAAGAAATCCGTTTCTTCGATTCCCGGGAAAAGATCGGTAATGCGGTTTCCCGTAAGCCGCTCGACCGGCGTATTCACCATGCGCGCGGCTATGTCGTTGACGAGCGTATATCGCCAATCGCGGTCCAGGACGAAGACGCCGTCCGAGATCGATTCGATGAGCACGCGGTAGCGCCGTTCGCTCTCGCGAAGGGCCTCCTCCGCCTGACGCCGGGCGGTTATGTCGGCTATAAGACCGATAGTCGATACGAACCGGCCGTTCTCGTCGCGTATGGGCGTTACATGAAGGTGTGTCCATATAAAGCTCCCGTCCTTTCTAATGAACCGTTTTTCGAAGCCGTAGGCGTCGATCTCGCCTTGCGCCAGCGACATTAAATTCTCGCGGCTTTTTTGGCGGTCATCCGGATGCGTAACCTCCAGGTTGGTTTTTTCAAGCAGCTCCTCGATCGAGTAGCCCAGCATGTCGGCAAAGGCCGGGTTGACTATCTCGTATCTGCCTTCGGCGCCGGTAAGTCCAATGCCGATCCCGGCGTTGCGAAAGATCGCCGAAAGGCGCTCCTCGCGCCGCTTGAGCTCGTTCTGCATGAGCCTGCGTTCGGTGATGTCCGATATGAGCCCTATGATGGCCTCGGTCTCCCCGGCTGCGTTGCGTATGGGGGTCACCGAGAGGCTTGCCCAGATCACCCCGCCGTCACGCGCGATGTAGCGCTTCTCGAGGCTGTAGGAGTCCATCTCCCCGGCCTGAAGGGCGCGGAGTTTCTCGCCGCTTGCGCTTATGTCGTCGGGGTGGGTGAATTCGGAGATGTTTCTGCCCTCCATCTCCGCGACCGAATAGCCCAGCATGTCGGCGAGCGCCCTGTTCACCCTGAGCAATCTTCCGTCCGTGTCGACAAGATCCATTCCAGCTCCGGCGTTCTCGAAGATGGCGAAGAACTGTTTTTCGCGCCGCGCCAGCTCGCCTTCGGCGGTTTTGCGGCTGGAGATGTCGATTATCACGCCGCGCGTTCCACGGGAGAAGTCTTCGGGGTCCGTGGCGCAGGTGTTGATGATGATGGGAAAGATTGTGCCGTCGAGGCGCATGGCTTTCATTTCCAGGTTGAGCGTGACCCCGCGGTTGAGGAGCAGTCTGCGGCGCTGTGGCCAGCGCTCGCGCTCGTCGGGCGGGATCAGATCGTAAGTATGATAATCGCCCGGGTCCGCTTTAGTCGAGCTAAACCCGAACATTTCGAGTCCCGCCCTGTTCACGTAGGTTATTCGCGATTCCGCGTCGGTCTCGTAGATTCCCACCGGCAGCAGGTCCACCAGGTCGTGAAAACGCGCCTCACTTTCCCTTAAGGCCTCTTCGACCCGATGGCGCGCGGTGATGTCGCGCAGCACCAGCATCCGCGCTGGGCGGCCTCCGGACGCGCCCGGGAGCGGCGTTATCTCCAGCTCCAGAAGTCGTTCGCCAAGGCGGATCGTCTGTCCGGTAAGCACCCCGGGGTCTATCGCCGCAAGAAAGTCCGGCCGCTTTTCGAGCGCTTGCGAAATGGGCGTTCCGGCCGCGGGGCGGGTTTCGAGTCCGAGCATGCGCATCGCCGCGGGGTTTATCTCGATGATGTTGGAATCGTAATCGAGTGCCAGTACGCCGTCTTTAAGAATCGAGAGCAGGGTGTCGCGAGAGACGGGGCTCGACGAGAGAAACCCAAAGCGCGAGACGGCGAGCGAAAGAAAAAGCCCGGTAACTGAAAAAGCGAGGGGGGTGATGTCCAGGCCCGGCACCGGCGAAAAGCCGGCCATGTATACGATGTTCCCCGCGAAGGGAACGAGCGAACCCAGCAGGAAGAGGCGCGTCTGAATGGAATACAACCGGGGAAACCGGAGCACGGAGGCGGCCATTATGATTATCGCCGCCGCCGTTAGAAGATAATTATAGGAGAGATGAAAATAAAAATATGGACCGTGTCCGAAAACGCCCACCGTCCCCAGTGCGCTTTCGCCCACTTCAATGGACGACCACTCAAGCCCGTGGAGAGGGTTGGTGGCGGCGAGGACCGTGGAAAGAGCGGGTACTATAAAGAGCGCCAGGCGGCCCCGTCGGCCAAGGCGCGCCTCAAGGCCCGAAAACGAGAGGAAGAACAGCAGGAAAAAGACGGACGCGGTCTGGCTTCCCGGATACGCAATTGCCGACCAGGCCTGCATCCAGGCGGTATCCGGAACGGCGGCAATCATGGCCTTGGCGAAGGCCCACCAGCATATCGAGGCCATAAGCAGGGCCATGTAGCCGTTGCCTCGTATCGAACGTCTTCGGTAGGCCCGTACGGCGATCGAGCCGGCCAGAAGGATCGGGAGTATATGTAGGAGGGTTATAGGGCCGAAGTACAAGGTTTCGCCTCCCGGGGGCGGCATAAAGCTTCTTTATGTCCACAGTCTAACTCTTTTCTTATAAAGGGGCAAGTAAAATATACGCCGATGGGCCGTGCCGCATGGAGTGAAACGCATCGAGGGTGATGAGAGGGCACGGCTTGAGTTTAATGTCATATGGAGTAAGTGAACGTTCGTCTTATTACCTATTTATGCGTATGGTCTCAAATGGTGTGTATAAGTTTTTTCTAATGAGGGAATTGGAAAGCACCACCTGGAACAGCGCCACTCAATCACCGGTGAGGTAAGGCTCCCCTCCAGGAGTCCTTTGTCTGGGTAGCTACGGGCGCAAAGAAGCCGTTGGGCAGGCAGAAGGTTTTTGGGAAATTGTTTTTCGCGTTCTCATCCAACCAAATACCCCGGAGGGCTCTTTACATGCCAAGAGGGGGCGTGCGCACCCCTCCTCTTAGCGATCTCCCGCGCGCTTGCTCAGACGCCGCTTTGGGCTTGCCTAAAAAGTTAAAGGTTCACATCGTGCCGCCTGCGGAGTGCCATTCAGGCAGTCCTTGGCCGCAGCTGAACGCCCTCACATCTATATTCGGGCGCCTTTCCGTTCAGCGTCGCATGGAAATGGTTGGAGGGCGATGGCCTTATTATAGCAGTTTAGGCTACGGTACATAACAATCATCAAGCGCTTCAGCGCTTGCTCTTTTCGGGTTTCATGCCCATAATATGAAGAAGAGTGTGCCTGTTTTAGGAAAAGTGGGCTTGCGAAAACTCAAGAGGATTAAGTGTAATGTAACTATCGGGAGTGTACTCGACCTGAATACAATGAAAGGGTGATCATTTTATTGAAGTAAGCCATATTTTGGAAATTTTTTTTATAGTGATAACCTTAAAAAAAGCACCAATGGAGGGCCCACATGCTTCTGCTTAAAAACGGCTTTATAGTGGACGGTACGGGGA
>MVZN01000105.1 GCA_002069125.1 Spirochaetes bacterium ADurb.BinA120 | reverse complement strand
GAGAATGATGCCCAGTATCCACATGCGCACCACAACCTTCTGCTCGGGCCAGCCGGAGAGCTCGAAGTGGTGATGTATAGGCGCCATCTTGAATATCCTCTTTTTCCTGAGGCGATACGAGGCCACCTGCAGAATGACCGACAGCGCCTCGACGACGAACACGCCCCCCACAATGAAGAGGAACACTTCCTTTTTTATCATTATCGCGACGATGCCGACGATCCCGCCCAGCGCGAGCGATCCCGTGTCCCCCATGAACACCGAGGCCGGGTTGCTGTTAAACCAGAGGAAGCCAATCGAGGCCCCGGTGAGCGCCGAGAGGAAGACCGTAAGCTCGGCGCCGTGGGGAATGTACGGGATGCGGAGGTACGCCGCAATCTTCACGTTTCCCGACAGATAGGCCATTATCCCCAGGCTTACCGCGACGCTTATAACCGAACCTATGGCGAGCCCGTCGAGGCCGTCGGTCAGATTGACGGCGTTGGAGCTTCCCACCACCACTATCACTGCGAAGAGAATCCACAGATAGGACATGTCGAGGACCGCCTCGTTGAAGAATGGGATGAAAAGGCTGGTAGTGTATTCGCGGTTCGATGGATAATAATAGATGACGAGGGCCGCGGCGAGGGCGATGGCGACCTGGAAGAACAGCTTCATGCGCGCCGGCAGGCCGTTCTTGTTCTTTAAAATTGACTTCGTATAATCATCGACGAAACCGAGAATTCCCAGGAGAAGCGTCGCCGCGGCGAGAACGATGAGATAATGGTTCCGGAAATTGCCCCACAGGAGGATCGAAACAAGCACCGCGCCGAGGATGAGAAGCCCGCCCATGGTCGGCGTTCCGGCCTTGGAGCGATGACTCTCGGGCCCGAGTTCGCGGATCTCCTCGCCGAGTTTCATCCTGCGCAGCCAGCGGATGATAATATTCCCCAGCAGGAGTACGAGGACGAGCGCCGTCAGCGCGGCATATGCCGAGCGGAAGGTGATGTACTGAAAGAGCCTGAGGAACGAGACATACTCCTGCAGCGGCAGTATAAAATGATAGAACATCACGATTACCGGACCAGAGCGTCCGCCACCTCCTCCATCTTCATGGAGCGCGAGCCCTTTACAAGCAACACGTCGCCCCCGGAAAGCGTCCCTTTGAGAAAGGCCGCAAGATCGCCTTTGCTTTCGAAATGGCGCGCGGCATAGCTCCTCATTCCAGCCGCAAGCGCCCCCTTTACATAATGCCGCGCGTCCTCGCCGAAGGCGCACAGCAGGTCGAAACCGTAATCGACGAGCATTCCGCCCACCTTTTCGTGGAGCCCGGCCGAGGAGGCGCCAAGCTCCTTCATGTCGGCGAGCGCGGCGATCTTACGGCGGCCGGTAAAGATCGCCGCGATGGACATCAGCGCGTAGCGCGTGGACAGCGGATTGGAATTATAGGTGTCGTCGATAAGCACGAACCCCCGCTCCACCACCTGCGAGCGCTTGTCGATGTTCCTGAAGGAAGCGAGCGCCCTCCTGATACCGTCGGGCTCCAGCCCCAGCTCGAGCGCTATGGCCACGACCGGCAGCAGGTTGTACACGTTGTGGATGCCGTACACCGGGGCGCGGTAGGTTTCGCCGCGAACGGTGACGGAGCATTCGTCGACGCCGAGCGAATAATCCTCGGCGCGCACCAGGGCGTTTTCGTACAGGCCGAATGTGACGATCCTGCAGTCGCGCGACCGGGCCGCGTCGCAGAGAGTGTCGAAGCATTCCGTATCACGGTTCAGAAATATCTTCCCGCCGGGAATGAGCCCCGAAAGGATCTCGGCCTTCGCGCGGGCCACTCCCTCCACCGA
Source organism: Spirochaetes bacterium ADurb.BinA120 (assembly GCA_002069125.1). GTDB lineage: Bacteria > Spirochaetota > UBA4802 > UBA4802 > UBA5368 > MVZN01. The sequence goes on along the minus strand of MVZN01000105.1, from coordinate 6,090 downwards.
GCCCAGAAACTCGAGGTGCCCCTCACCGATGTTGGTGATGACGGCGATGTCGGGGCGCGCGATGCGCGAAAGCCTGTCGATCTCTCCCGCGTGGTTCATGCCGAGCTCGACGACGGCAAGCTCGTGCTCGGGACGCAGATGGAGGAGCGTGAACGGGAGGCCGATTTCGTTGTTGTAGTTCTTCTCGTTCCGCAGGCAGCGGTATTTTTCCGAGAGCACCGCGTACAGAAGCTCCTTGGTGGTCGTCTTCCCGTTTGTGCCGGTGATGGCGATGATACCGGCCTTCATCGATGAGCGGTGCGAGGAGGCAAGCGCCCCGTACGCGGCGAGCGTATCGCCGCAGAGCACCGCCGCGACGTCGTGCCGCTCGGCCGGGGCGCGGTCGGATTCGCGCGAGGTGAGGAAGCCGGCGAGCGCCCCGCTTTCCGCCAGGGCCTCTATGTAGTCGTGCCCATCGTACCTTTCCCCGACAATCGGGACAAAGAGGTTGCGGGAACCGAGCTCCCGCGAATCGGTCGTGATGGTTTCGATAGCGGACGACGGGTCCCCCGCGAGGAGCCGGCCGCCGCAGGCGGCCGCGACCGCGCCCATGGTCGATTCGTAGCACACCTTCATCGCTTCGACCTCGCGGCGATATATTTCATGGCGACCTCGCGGTCGTCGAAATGCCTTTTTTCCGCGCCTATGATCTGGTAGTCCTCGTGCCCCTTGCCGGCTATGACCACTATGTCGCCTTCGCCGGCCCGTTCGATCGCCATGGCGATCGCGCGCTCGCGGTCGGGCTCCACGTCGTACCGGGCCCCCTCCATACCGGCCAGGATGTCGTTGATGATCGCGCCGGGCTCCTCCTTCCGCGGATTGTCGCTGGTCACGATCACCACGTCGGAAAGACTCGCCGCGGCGCGGCCCATGAGCGGCCGTTTCGTTTTATCCCGGTTTCCGCCGCAGCCGAAGACGGTGATGAGCCGCCGCGGCGAGAGCTCGCGCGCCGACTGCAGCAGCTTGGCGAGCGCGTCGTCGGTATGCGCGTAATCCACCACCACGCCGAAACCATCGTCCGAGCGTATGCGGTCAAAACGCCCGGGGACCGCCAAAAGGCGCTTGAGCCCTCCAACGATTGTCTCCACAGGAATGCCGATGACGCGGGAGGCCGCGAAAGCCGCGAGCGAATTATACACATGGAAGCCGCCGGCCACCCGGAGGTCGATCACCGCGCCGGGCGCGGGGCGTTCGAGCGTGTAACGCACGCCCTCTATCGAGTTGTGGATGCTCGACACCTCGGGGCGGTAGTCCGCATCCTCCGAGAGGCCGAAGCCGAAAAGCGGGTACGGCCGGGAGCCCCTCCCGCGCAGGATGGTACGGCCGTACTCGTCGTCGCAGTTGACGATCCCGGCGCGCCGGCCCTTTCCGGAGCGGCCGACCAGGTCGAAGAGCAGAAGCTTCGAGGCGAAGTAATCCTCGAAGGTCAGGTGGAAATCGAGATGGTCGCGCGTCAGGTTTGTGAAGATTGCGGCGTCGAACTCGACGTCGTCGACGCGGCCCAGCTTAAGCCCGTGCGAGGAGACCTCCATCACCAGCGCGTCTACGCCGTCATCCGCCATTGCGCGCATCATGGCCTGAACGTCCCTCGACTCGGGCGTGGTGTTCGGCGCCGGCGCCTCCCTTCCCTTCCAGCGATAGTTGATCGTACCGATGACGCCCGCCTCGCGGCCCGCTTCCTTCAAAATGGATTCCAGCATGTAGGTTATGGAGGTCTTGCCGTTGGTGCCGGTAACGCCGATTACCAGCATGCCGGACGAGGGGTCGCCGTAGAAGGCGGCCGAAAGAGCCGAGAGTGCCCGGCGCGTATCGGGCGAGGAGAGAAGCGCCGCTTTGCCGCGCAGGTCTTCGAATTCGGAGACTCTGCCGGCGGAGACGAGAGCACCGGCGGCCCCGCGCGCAAGCGCGTCGCGCACGTAGGAGTGGCCGTCGCTCTCCGCCCCCTCGATCGCGACAAAGAGCGAACCCGGAATCACCCCGGTGGAGTTGTATTCAATGGAAGATATCATGGCCCCATCCTCTCCCGCGACGCGGGAGATCAGGCGGGAGCTTCTTTCAAGAAGCCCGGAAAGGCGCGCCGTTCGCTTTTGGGGCTTACTTCCCTTCATCCTTCTTTCCTTCATGGACCACAATTATATCGGACGGCCCAAGCTCCCGCATGCCGGCCCCTCGCGCGTACCGCTCCGCCACATCGGCCCTCCGATAGCGCTCTATGGCGGCGCGCAGGCGGTCGTTTTCCTTGATGAGGCGTTTCTCGACCCCTACGTTCTCGCGATACGCCATCTTCATCTTCATCTCCTCCACGTTCTGCCACACGTACAGCAGCACGAGAAGAATGACGCCCGTCACTATGCCGAAATACTTGATGGCTCCCCTCCGATTCTCTCGCACACTCGCATCCTGGCGCTGCGCGAGCGTCTGTTGGCCGCCATCTCGTCCTCGCCCGGAATTAGGGGCTTCCGGGTGATGAGTCTCACCAGCGGCGGCCCTTCGCAGCGGCAATAGCGCGGCTCCTCGCGGCACGAGCACCCGGCGGCCATTCTTCGAAACGCGTCCTTTACCAGCCGGTCCTCCAGCGAATGAAATGATATCGCTATGACCCTGCCCCCGCAGGCAAGAAGCCGGACGGCGTCCCCAAGCGACGCGCCGATGGCCGAAAGCTCGTCGTTTACCGCGATGCGAAGCGCCTGGAATACCCTTGTTGCCGGATGGATGTTGCGCGCGTGGTATCGTGCCGGAATCGCGCGAAGCACAAGTTCGGCGAGCTCACCGGTGGTTTTAATGGGTCCCGCGCCGCGCCGTTCGACAATACGCCGGGCGATCCGCCTGGCCCAGCGTTCTTCTCCATATCCATGAATGATATCTGTCAACTCCTTTTCGCGGGCGGTGTTTACGATGCGGGCCGCGTCGGTTTCGAGGCGCGGATCGAGCCGCATGTCGAGCGGTTCATCGCCCCGAAAGCTGAAGCCCCTTCCGCTTCTGTCGAGATGAAAGGAGGAGATCCCGAAGTCGTAGAGCACGCATCGCACGCGCCCCTCCATGCCCTTAAGCCTTTCCCCCATGTTCGCGAAATTGTCGTTTATCACCGTCAATCTATCCCCGAAAGCCTCGAGCCGCTTTACAGCTATTTCCAGAATTTCCGGATCGCGCTCGAAAGCAATCACCCGAAAATCGGGAAACCCGCCGAGAATCAGCTCCGAATGCCCCCCCTCGCCCAGCGTGCAGTCCACCACGGTGTCCCCCTCGCATCGGGCGATACCCGCGATGAACTCGACCACCTCCCGGTGCATAACCGGGGTATGGGCATAGTGCAGGCCCGAATCCTCGTCCATATTATGTCTCATTGTCTCTTACGGCTCTCCCCCGAAAGCCGCCTCTATACGACTAAAAGCCCAAATCCTTCGCAAAGGCGTTGAGCGCCTCGCCGTCGGGCCTGTATCTGTCATAGACCTCGCTGCCCCATATCTCTATTCTGTCGTACAGGCCGAGCATCGTGACGTCCTTTTCGATTTCGGCGTACCCCTTGAGATACGAGGGCAGCATGATCCTGCCCTGCCTGTCAAGCTCGCACTCGCTCGCGCCCCCCATGAGGAAGCGAAGGCGCATCCTGTTTACGGGATCGGCCTGGGAAAGGGGCTGAAGCCTGCTCGAAACGAACTCCCGCCAGTCCTCCTCCCGGAAGGCCATTATGCACTTGTCGAAGCCGTGGGTGATGATGAGCTTGTTGATTGTCGCGTTCTCGCCGAACGCCTTGCGCAGCTTGACGGGGATGGCCACCCTTCCCTTTTCATCGAGCGCCGGATGATATTCCCCCATAAACACGCAATCAACACCCTTTTCTCACCATTTTTATTCTATGCCCCGACACAAATCCCCACTTATCCCCACAAGGGCATCACAATGCGACATAATTGTCAAGAAAAAAAACATATACTAAGACTTTACTCGCGTTTTTTTAAACAGGCGGGGGATGATAAGGCCCGGCCGGGGCGGGACGCCCGGGTCAGGGCTTCTCGTTCACGAAGATCCAGGGGACCACGTTCGCCCAGACGGCTACCGCGGTCACGGCGCTCCTGTTGTGCATGCTGTGACGCTTGTAGCTCTCGAAGCTGATGCTGTCGCCGGGCTCTAGAACGAAGCTGTTGTCTTCGATTATGATGGAAAGCTCGCCCTTGAGTAGATAGCCGCACTCCAGGCCCTCGTGTTCGTACATGCGCTCGCCCGACGAGCTGCCCGGAGGAAATTCGATTATGATGACCTCGATGTCGCGTGCCCCCGGCGTAAGCAGGCTGTAGCGCACATTACCCTCGGTTATGATCTTTTTGTGCGTGCCTTTTTTGATGACCGGAGAGGCAGGGCTCCTGGTCTCGTATTCGAAGAGCAGTCCGATGGGGATATCGAAGACGTCCGCGATCGATTTCAGCGTGGAGAGCGAGGGATTGGCCTTGCCCCGCTCTATCTGGCTTATCAGGCTGGGCGTGGCATGAATCAAATCGGCGAGTTTTTTAAGAGTGATCTCGTTCTTCTTGCGATAGTACTGGATTTTTTTCCCTATATTGAGTACGAGTTCGTCCATTGAGCCTCTTTGTGCCGGAGAAATATGATCGAATCGATCCCCTGAAGCCGTTTCCCGGGGCGCTCCGGGAAACGACGCAGGATTTTAAAATACAGAATTATTCATATCATAAAACAACAGTTTTAAGCACATTTTTTTGTATTCTAACAGAGGTCGTAATAATTTCAATAAAAAAATGAACACCAGGCGGGCCCGAGCAGCCCGCGACGCCCGGGGCCTATTCCACCCGGGCGGCCCGGTATTTTTTTCTTGACGATGATACGCGCAGTTAGTACGTGTACGTATACGCGGGTGTAATTCAGTGGTAGAATTTCAGCCTTCCAAGCTGATAGCGTGGGTTCGATTCCCATCACCCGCTCATACAGGACCCCGGCATCGCCGGGGTCCTCTGCGTATTCGGCTATCTGTTGGCCGGCGGCGTGAGAACGAGCGTATGCCGTGCGGCTTTTTCGACCCCCTCCCTGGACCAGAGCATGGGCCGGTATTCCATCTTTCGCCACGAATCTATCATATCATCATAAAAGGGGCTTTTGGGGTGCCCGCTCTGTCCCGAGCTGTTCATGCTGACGTTCGCCCCGAAATCGCCCATGTCGACGATCAGTCGCATGGAGGGGATGGTCCGTACGGAAAAATCTCCCGTCGAGGCGTCCCACATCATATTGTTTACGCATTCGGTCGAGCCGGCCACCGGCACAGGCCCCCTGTTGACGATCCGCTCGAGCAGCCCTATCTTGCTGGCCCCCAGGGGCGTGCTCACGAAGGTCGCCCTGTGCAGCTCGCCCCAGCGCCATTTTTCCCGGTTTTTACCCATGGCGGCGACAGCGTCGTCATGCCCGCGCTTGAAGGCCTCAAGGAGCGCATCGTCACGCGTTTCCACCCTGTCCTTTGTCGCGGGATCATCCCACCAGACGTCCTTCCGCTTCTGTAGCAGCAGGTTGACCGCCCACATCTCCTTGTCGCCGGCCTCTGATTTCGCGATATCGCCCAGCCGGGCCTGGAAGACCCGGGAGGCGAGGCTTTTCCAGAACATCGCGTAGAGCGCCGCCCGCGGGCTCTCCTCCGTGAAGCGACGATCCCATTCCAGCAGCCAGTCGCGCGCGGAGGCCAGGTCCCGGTCGTCGATCTTCAGACGCTTGAGCCAGGGAAGCACCTCTCCCGCGCTCAGATGCAAAGTGTCGCCCTGCATCGTCTGGCAGGTCTTCGTGGTGTGAGGCCCCAGTTCCTTAATGAGTTGATTGATACGCTCTCCGCGGTAGCCGTATATCCATTTATTGTATCTGCTGCCGAAGTTCGCGTTTACCGCACCGCCGAGCCGGTTGTTCAGCGCGGCATAGTATTCCGGCGGGGCCACCTCCTGGTTCGCGGCGACTATAAAGCCCCGCGCCGGATTATACGCCCGGGGAAGCAGGTCGTAGGGTATATACCCTTTCCACTCGAACCGCGAGTCCCAGCCCGGCGCGGGCGTCTGGCCGGTG
>MVZN01000104.1 GCA_002069125.1 Spirochaetes bacterium ADurb.BinA120 | reverse complement strand
GTCTGTTGAGCGCTTTCACATCTCCCCTATCAACCGGCGGCGCAGGAGCTCTATGGTGTCGATGGCGTTTCGTGCTATGGCCTCGGAGTGCCCGGCCTCGTCGTTAAGAACGGTTAAAATTTTCGCGGCGGATTTATTTATCACTCCAGTGCGTTTTAGCACGGGTAAAAATGTCATCTATGGACTGCCCCTCATAAAGACGGCGGGATATTTCCACATAATCCGTTCGTTCGTTGTGCAGGAGTGTCATAAACCTGTAGGCATCGACTGCACCCAGCGCCTTGTTAAGGGCCTCGATACCGGTAAGCTTTAATTCGGTGTCGTTTAGCGATTTCTTTTCTTTCGTATCGAGCGTCACAGGGGCACCCCCTCCCTCTGAATGTTCCGGTAAAACGGCGCGTTGTGCGCGCGTTCGAGCTCGAAAGACGCGGAATCTTTGAGAAGAGGAGTAAGCGAGAGTCCCCTTTCCATCTCGAAATCGACGATGGCGCCGATAATCGCGGCCTCTTTTGCCGGGGTCTTATCCTTCACGACTATGAGTATATCGAAATCAGAAGGGTCGTCGTTGTCGCCACGTGCGCGCGAGCCGAATACGTAAATCGACTCTATATCGGATCCCATGGCCTCGCGCAAAATGGAGGACAGGAGCGATAAGGATTTTAAATCATGCGAGAACATGGCGTGATTTTATGCCATGGGGCGGCGGGATTTCAAGGATAATTTTGACTTCCATCGGGCCTGTCGGCCTCGGAAAGCATCTTGACAAATATCCGCGATTGTACGCATGCTCTATCCTCCGACCATGAGATACCGCGTCAAAACATCGCGCCCCGAGGGCGAGGTAGCTATACCCGGCTCCAAGTCGCACACCATCCGCGCCCTGGTGTGCGGCCTTCTCGCCGGGGGCGAATCGGCCATAGAGGCGCCGCTCGATTCGGCGGACACGCGCTCCTGCTTAGCCATGGTGCAGAGCTTCGGGGCCGGAGTGCGCGAGGAGTCCGGTCGCTGGATTGTGTCCGGCCGCGGCGGACGGCCCGTGGTCCCGGACGACGTTGTGGACGTGGGGAACTCCGGCACTTCGCTCTACATGGGCCTTGGGGTTGCGGCCCTGGCTGAGGGCATCAGCGTCTTTACCGGCGACGGCCAGATACGGAGCCGCCCGGCCGGGCCGCTCCTCGCCTCGCTGCGCGATCTGGGATGCATGGCCGAGTCCACACGCGGAAACGACATTCCGCCTCTGGTGATTCGCGGGCGCATGAAGGGCGGGCGCACCTCGGTTGAGGCCCATACATCGCAATACTTAAGCTCTCTTCTTCTCGCCGCCCCATGCGCCGATGGCGAAACCCGAATCGAGGTGCCTTTATTAAACGAGGCGCCCTATGTGGCCATGACGCTTTCCTGGATGGACCGACTGGGCATAGAGTATAAAAACGATGGGATGAAGCGCTTCGTAATTCCGGGCGGCCAGAGCTACCGGCCCTTTACCGGAAGCATTCCGGCGGACTTTTCATCGGCGGCCTTCTTTATCGTGGCCGCGGCGGTAACGGGGTCGCGCATAACGCTGAAGGGCCTGGACCTGGCCGACACGCAGGGCGACAGGGCGGTCGTGGATATAGTCGAGAGCATGGGCGCGAGGGTGGAGAGGGGCGAGCGCGCCATAACGATAGAGGGGGGCACGCTTAAAGGCGGCACCTTCGACCTGAACGCCATCCCCGACGCCCTTCCAGCGCTCGCCGTGGCGGGCTGTCTTGCGCGCGGCGAGACGCGCCTGGTCAATGTGCCGCAGGCGAGGCTTAAGGAGACGGACCGTATAGCCGTTATGCGCTCGGAGCTTTCCAAGATGGGCGCGGACATCGAGGAGAAGCCGGACGGACTCGTAATACGGGGAGGCGGCCTTAAAGGGGCCTTGCTGCACGGGCACGGCGACCATCGCGTGGTGATGGCGCTTTCGGTCGCGGGCATGGCCGCCGGAGGCGAGACCACCATCGACACCGCCGAATCTGCGGCCGTAACCTTTCCCGCGTTTGGGGAGCTTATGAGCTCGCTCGGCGCGGACATCGAACTTCTGGAGGACTGAACAATGCCTGTACGCGGAGTGCGCGGCGCGACGACGGTTGAGCGAAACGACCGCGAAGAGATAATTGCCCGGACCGGGGAGCTGTTGCGCGCTCTCGTGGAGAGGAACGGCATCGAGGTTTCGGACGTGGTTTCGGCCATCTTCTCGGTAACCGACGACGTCGACGCCGAATTTCCGGCCGTGGCGGCTCGGCGTCTGGGATGGATTTACACCCCCCTCATGTGCGCGCGCGAGATCCCGGTGCCGGGAAGTCTCCCCCTGTGCGTGCGGGTGCTTCTCCACGTCAACATGGACCGGCCGCAGGAGGACATCATCCACCTCTACCTCCGGGAGGCCCGCAAGCTTCGGCCCGACCTGGACACGGGCGACGAGGACCGCTACTATCGCTCCGAGGCCTGAGCTAGGCCACGGGCGTTTAAAAGCTTGCCTTTTCCGCCGCGCGCGTTTTTCCTTGTCATGACGGGCCCTGCGGACGGGCCGCGGCGACACAATACGGAAGGGAATGACGTGTATCGAAAGGCGCTCAGGGCAGGCGTGCCGGCCGCCGCAATTCTTCTGTCTGTAATGATCGGTGCGGGCGCACCGGCTCAGGAGCGGCGCGAGATCGAGCTGACCGCCCAGGAGATCGTAGCGCGCGTGGACCGCATTCTAACGTATCCGCGCGGACAGATAAAGGGAAGGCTGATGCACATCCTCCCCGACGGCGCCTCCACGGTGATAAACCTTACAGGGCTTATAGACGAAAACGACTTTCTTTTCACCTTTGGAACGCGCGGCCGAGGCGACGAGCTAAAGGTCCTTTACAACCAGGGCGGTGAGGACATCTGGGTGTACAGCATACACGCGCAGAAGCTCTTTCGAAAGATGGACGTGGATAAGTACGACCCGCTTTTAGGCACCAACTTCTCCTTTATCGACCTCTCCAATGCCGACTATCAGGCCAACTACAACGCCGTACTGACGGGCGATGCCGTAATAAAGGGGCTTCCGGCCTACCGCCTGAGGCTTGAGCCGATATTCAAGGGCGGAAGTTACGGGCGCCTCACCCTGTACGCAGCCAAGGCGGATTACGTCCCGCTTCGCATCGACTTTCACGACAACGACAAGGTCGTCTTTAAAAGCATTGCCGTCGCCAAAACCATGGAGAGGGGGGGCAGGATAGTGCCGGTCCGCTATGACATGCTCGACCTTCGCCGCGGGACGGTTACCATTATGGAATTTTTCGGCTTCGACGAATCCATGCGCTTCGAAAAGACCATCTTTTACCATCAGCGCCTGGGGGAAAACGGCTGATGCCCCAGTATTTCGTGCATCCCGAGGACCTGGACGGGGCCCTTTGCCGCGTGCGCGGCGAGGACTTCCACCATCTCGCCCGCGTGCGAAGGGCCGCCCCCGGAGACGAGGTGGAGCTTCGGCTTCCCGACGGCTCGGCGGTCGCGGCCCGGGTTCTTTCCATAGGCGCGGAGGCCCTCACCGCTGAAATCATTGACAAAAAGCCGCCTTCCGTCGTACCATTGAATCTGACGCTGTACGCCTCGCTCCTCAAGGGCAAACTGTTCGACCTGGTGGTGCGGAAGGCGGTCGAGCTGGGGGTAATGCGCGTGGTCCCAATGATCACCGAGCGCACCGTTGTGGACGTGGACGGAAAGGAGGACCGCCGCCGGGAGCGCTGGAGCCGCATAGCGGCCGAGGCGGCCAAGCAGTGCATGCGCCCGGACGTGCCCGGGGTCCATGGCGTGCTCGGTTTCGGCGAGGCGCTGGACGAGGGCGCCGGCGTGCGAATCATAGCCCATCCGGATTGCGGCGATAGCGCCCGCGAGATACGGGCCTCGGAGGCCGGGTGCGAGGCGGCCCTTATGGTGGGACCCGAGGGCGGCTTTTCCGGACGCGAGTTGAGCGCGGCAAAGGCAAAGGGATGGCGTGTGATGAGTTTCGGCAGTACGCAGCTTCGCGCGGAGACGGCGGCGCTCGTTCTCCCCGCGATCCTGATCTATGAATGGAGCTTGACCGAATGAAGATAACGGTAAACTACAGGGAAATAGAGTTCGAGATGTCCACGCTGGAGGAGCTTCTGACTCTCTACCGGTTCAATCCCGAAAGGATTACCGTTCAGATAAACGATACCTTCGTGCCGCCCACCATGTACGCGGCCACATCGCTGAAAGAAGGCGACGTAATTGACATCGGAAGGGCCTGATCGGGCCTGCCCGAAACTCCGGAGATGAAAAGTGAATAAAGAGGAACCCCTCCAAACAGGCCGCCTGGCCGAGATAAAGAGGGAGCTCGACGAGAAGCGGGCGGAGTGGCGCGCCGTTCGCTCGGAGCGGATGGCGCGAAAGGCCGAGCTCGAAAAGGAAGGCCTCGACAGGGCGGCGATACGAAAGGACAGGCTCCACAGGGAGCTCGAAAAACGTCAGGCCCGCCTTAGCACTCTTATAAAACACATCGAAAAACGGCTCAACAAGAAGCGCGCCATCCTGGAAAAAATGGGCGATTCCATCGGGGTTGCGGTCATGGCGCTCATCCTCTCCGACCTCTTCATCTTTTAGGGATGAAGCCTGTTTCCCGAAAAGCGAGGCAGACACTTCGAGGGGCATACTGCGATACGGACGGCACCGTATACGAGATGCCGGGCCTCGGGCCCGTGTTCAGGACAGGGCGTCGTTTCGTGGCGGTCGAGCGCTCCGAGCTCATAAGGCTTCCCTTCGGAAGCGAACTCTTCTCCATGCCGGGCAGGACGCCTGTCTTTCACGATAAGAAGCGCGGCTTCACTGCCGTCGAGCGGGACGACACGGGCGCGGAGATCTGGGCCGCCGCCTCATTTCTGTGCTCCGGTTATCTCAGAACGTATCTTCCGGCCTTCGTTAAGTCGGCCGGCGCGCCGGAGCTTCCACTGTGGGCATACGCGGGCCTTGTCCTAATGGACGGAGAGTTTTACGCGCCGGCCCTTCGGGTGGACCGGGACGCGCGCTCCGACCCCGCGCTCCATCTAAATGACGCGGACCTGAATGCGAGCGCGCGCTCCATAAAGAAGCGCTATCCCGACAATAGGCTGATGCGCCAGCTCGAGCGCTGCGCCACCGTCTACCGATGCCTCTGCGCGAGGAACTTCTTTTTAGGCCGCTTTGAAGCGCCTCTTCCCACATCGCCTGCGTGTAATGCGCGCTGCTTAGGGTGCCTTTCGTATCAGGACGCGGAGGAGTCGGGCTTTTGCCAGTCTCAGGAGCGGCTCGATTTCGCCCCGACGCCCGAGGAGATAGCCCAGGTAGTGCTGCACCATGTGAAGCGCGTGGAAAAATCGGTGGTCAGCTTTGGACAGGGCTGCGAGGGGGAGCCTCTCCTTCGCTGGAAGGATATCTCGAAGGCCATAAGCCTGGTGCGCGCGAGAACAGAGAGGGGCACCATCACCATGAACACCAATGGCTCGCTCCCAGAGGGCGTAAGGGCCCTTATAGACGCCGGGCTCGATTCGCTGCGCGTGAGCCTTAACTCGCCCACGGAGGGGTATTACCTGCGCTACTACCGGCCGCGTAACTACGGCTTCGACGACGTAAAGCGCTCTATAGCCATTGCGCTCGAGGCCGGCATCTTCGTTTCGATAAATCTGTTCTTCCTCCCGGGCTTCACCGACATGGAGACGGAGGTGGAGTCGCTTCGCTCTTTCCTGCGCGAGTTTCCCGTCAATATGATACAGGCGCGGAACCTCAACATGGACCCTGACCTCTATCTGGACCGCATAGGCTTTCGCGAATCGGAGCCCTTAGGAGTGCGCGCCATGCTGCGCTGCCTTAAGGAGGAGTTCCCACAGGTTCGCATAGGCTATTACAATCCTCCTAAGGAGTCGTTCGGCCGCGATCTTTGACGCAGAGTGAAGCGCGGCGAATCCTCTCGGCCGCCTCGCCCTAGGCGTGAGGAGCGCTTGCGCTCCGGCGGCCAGTTCCCTTGTTACTTGACCCCGGCAGGCTCCACGTTTATTTGCCTTTTCCACTTCGCGTAGATAGCTTGTAAGATTCGGAGGTGAAGAGCCATGTTTCTTCCATTGACGGTGTGTGCGTTCTGTTTCGGCGAGGTGGGCGGCGGGCTTCCGACCTGCGACGGAAATCGATATGTGCGTTTCCCCGACGGCGGGTCCATGCTGTCGGTGCCTTTCCTGCCGGAGAACATCCTGTTCGGCGCCAGGTGTCCGGATTGCGGCGTGAGCATAGGCGGCTTTCATCATCCGGGCTGCGATCAGGAGAGGTGTCCGCGCTGCGGCGGGCGGCTTTCCCGGTGCGGCTGCCTGGGACTCGACGGTTGAGCAATATAGGGATTGACGAGGCCGGACAGGCTCGAATATCATCGTTCGATGTGCGCGTCCATTTAAGCCTGCCCGGAGGAGAGTCGACGTGAAAACCTGGACCACAAAGAGCGGACCGACGATAACACGCGTGATGGGCGGAAGGTGTAATGTATTCCTCGTTTCCCATGGAGGGAGATTCCTGCTCGTAGACACCGGCCCTGCCGGCATGTGGCGCTTGCTAATTTCGCGATTGCGAAAGCTCGGCGCGGAAAAGCTGGACGGCATAGTTCTTACTCATACGCATTTCGACCATGCTGGCAAGGCGGCGCGACTTCGGGAGATGTTCGGCTGCCCCGTGTACGTCCATCGAAGCGAGGCGGAGCTCCTTGAGAAAGGGGCGAACCCCGTTATACGGGGTTCCACGCCATTCGGCTCGGCCGTTGCCTTTCTGGCTTCGATAACCCCTAAAAAAATGCTCGCCTATGCCCCCTGCGCGACCGACGTGACGGTGGACGAGCGCCTCGACCTTCCCGACTTCGGGCCGAACACATACATCCTGCACACGCCCGGCCATACCCGGGGCTCGATGAGTGTAATAGTGGGCGGCGAGACGGCCCTGGCAGGCGACGGCCTTGTCGGGATGTTTCGCTCCACGGCATTCCCTCCGTTCGCCGAGGATTCGCGGGAGCTCGTTGAGAGCTGGGGACGCCTCCTCGGTACAGGCTGCCGCATATTTCTTCCGGCACACGGCGGCGCGAAGAATGCGGACGAGCTTCGCGCGGAATACGAGCGAAGAAGGGTGGCCCATCGCGCACCATAAACTCGTTGATTCTTGAAGGGACTTCGGGTACAACGGAACCCGGAATCCGCTCCGTAAAGAGACGGGACGGATACGGCCAGTGTGCTATTAAGGAGGTCCCATGGGCATAACATTCGACGAAGCGTCTGGAATATTTCATCTGCGGGCAGGCAATGCAAGCTATGTCATACGCCTGACCGAAGAGGGGGACCTTCTGCACCTGCACTGGGGAAAGGCCCTTTCGAGCGGAGCGATTTCCCACATCCTTAAGCCGGCGCTTAGGGCATTCTCGCCGAACAGCCATCCCTCCAACATGGACATGAGCTACGATACCCTGCCGCTCGAGTACCCTTTTTACGGAAGCGGAGATTTTCGATCGCCCGCCTTCGGCGTACGATTCGACGACGGTACCGCCATAACGGAGCCCGTCTATCTGTCCCATGTTATACGGTCCGGCAAGCCGCGCCTCGCAGGGCTTCCGGCTACCTATGTGGAGGATGATGCCGAGGCCTCCACACTGGAGATAACGCTTGAGGACGGCCCCGGGGGGCTTAAGGTCGTGCTTTTATATACTGCATTCGAAAACTTTCCCGCAATAGCGCGTTCGGTACGCATAATATGCGGCGAATGCCCGCTAACGCTGACCCGCGCTCTCAGCCTTGCGCTCGATTTTCCTGATTCGGCTTACACCATGCTGCAGCTCTCCGGCTCGTGGGCCAGGGAGCGGCACATTTATACGCGGCCCCTCGCGCCGGGCATTCAGGCCATAGACAGCAAGCGCGGGTCTTCCAGCCACATGCAGAACCCGTTCATGGCGCTCCTCG
>MVZN01000103.1 GCA_002069125.1 Spirochaetes bacterium ADurb.BinA120 | reverse complement strand
CTGCGCCACCCCCGGAGGGGGTTTATGTTAATGCCGATGGCCGAGTTTTGAACTTTCAACTTTGAACTTTCGACTGATATCCCCCGGCGCGCTGCACCACCCCCGGAGGGGGTTGGGGCTTCATCCTGCCGATCGGATAGTCCGCGGATAGGCCTTCGATATAGCCGCGCTATCCACTAAGAGCGCGGACAGGACGTCCGCGCGCGGCGAGACTCGCAGGAGGCGACCGAGCCGCAATAGTGGAGGCTCATTAAATGCAATCAGTACGACCACGTTATGCCACCAGACATAGGCACACCATTACATCTATTTTTAAAATTGAGCTCAGCCGCGGCGGTGCCGCACAGGACGTGCCAATGTCGGCGAAGCGGCAGGAGGTCGCGTCTTTCGCCGACCGTTTGAGCGCAGCTCCTCCGGCGCTTGAGGAGAGCGTGGGGGGATTGCCAAGGGGGGAATTCGCTTTAATTCCCCCCTTGGCTCATAAAACCCAGCCGGGTATGGAGCCCCATAGCGCGCAGGGGGTTCCATACGAATCCTATTCCCCCGCGATGAAAAAGGACGAAGCCCCTCGAGGCAAGGAGGTGAGCCTCACCCCTGCATGGGTTCCCATGAGAACCCTCCTTTCGCAACAAAGATGGGGGAACTTTAAAAATATTGGAGGATAGGCCCCTCTGCCGCTGTAAATTATACGATAGAGCCTGCCTCATATAAACAAGAAAGAGGATGCCCCTTTTTCGGGAAACATCCTCCTCTCTGCCCGTACGATAAATCAGCCGATCAGCGTTTCGAGAACTGAAAACGCTTGCGGGCCTTTTTGCGGCCGTACTTTTTGCGTTCGACGGCGCGCGAATCGCGCGTAAGGAACCCGGCCTCGCGAAGCTGCTTCTTGTTTCGCTCGTCGACCAGGTTGAGGCAACGGGCGATGCCCAGTCGCACAGCACCGGCCTGGCCGGACCATCCTCCGCCATCGACATGAGCGAACACATCGAAGGCCATCACCTGGTTTAAAAGCTCGAGCGGCTGGCGGACGATCAGTTCGAGCGTCTTCCTGCGGAAATATTTTGTGATGTCCTGATCGTTGATATGGATCCTGCCGGAACCGGGCTTAAGATACACCCGCGCTACCGACGCCTTTCTTCTTCCGGTCGCGTAATACTGCTCGGCCATTGACATTCTCCTTTAAGGTACGGGATAATTTCTCAGTCCAGAGCCAGGACTTCGGGCTTCTGCGCCTGGTGCGGATGCTCCTCTCCGGCATACACCTTCAGATTGCCGGCGATTTTTCTGCCCAGGCGGTTTTTGGGGAGCATGCCCTTTACCGCAGTCTCGATGACGAACTCGGGCTTCTCCTTCATGATTTTTCTGATGTTGGTGAACTTCTCCCCCCCGGGATACCCGCTGTGGGAAAAATATTCCTTCTCCTCGGACTTGCGCCCGGTGAGCAGCACCTTCTCGGCGTTGATGACGATCACGTTGTCGCCCATGTCGAGATGGGGGGTAAAACCCGGCTTCTTTTTGCCGCGGAGAATCGAAGCTATCTCGGTGGCGAGCCTTCCGAGGACCTTGCCTTCGGCGTCTACGACATACCACTTCTTGTCGATCTCCGAGGCCTTCATGGAATAGGTCTTCTGTCGTATAATCATTATATCCTCATCGTCATGCCCAAAGCGACTCCGTCTTCGGGTCGGAATTCATTCATTGTAGTGATGGTAACCGCTGATTGGGGCTCAAACAGTTAGAGCGCAACGCTATTATCACGTCCCTATTTTGTCAATAAAAATCGGAAAAATAATGGCTCGGCCTTCTTAGGTCAGCTTTCGAGCGTCTATCCGGCCGAAAAACGGGAAATTTGTATTTACTTATACCCAGCCATCCTCCCTTATATCAACGGAACCCCGCGCGGCCGAAAAAGCGCCTCCCCGAGGCGCCGAGAGCGCCAATGCCCGGCCCTTTTTCGAGGCGTTCCAACAATAAACCGCCGGGAAGGCTGAGGGAAAGGAGGGACGCGGCTTATGGACAGGCTAAAGGAAATGATCGAACAGAAATCCAAAGACGGAAAAATCAACTGCAAGGATGCGCTCGGCATCGCGGAGTCGCTCGATATCAGCGCAGCGATTGTTGGTAAAACCGCCGACGAAATGAAGATTAAAATTAAGGGATGCCAACTGGGCTGTTTCAAGTAAACCCGTCATCGCCGGCCAGGCGGACCAATCTAAATGGCGATGGCCCGTACACTCAATATCCGAAGGAGGCCTTTAAATGAAAATGAAAATCATAATTGCCATATCGGCGCTGGCTGGAATCATTATAGCGACCTGCCTGATCAGGGCGGCCCTTTTCAGATCGAAGCAGATGGCGGTTGCGCCCGTCTCCGTTGAAGGCATCGACGCCAGGCAGATCGCCGAGAACCTCTCGAAGGCCATACGGATCAAGACCATCTCTTTCCAGGACCCGGCTCTCTTCGACGGGCAGGCATTTAGGGCCTTTCACAGACTTCTCGAAACCTCCTTCCCACGCGTTCATAAGACCCTTTCGAGGGAGACCGTCAACGAATACAGCCTTTTATATACATGGAAGGGAAGCGACCCCGGGCGCAGGCCGATTCTTCTTCTCGGGCATATCGACGTAGTGCCTGTCGAAAGCGGCACAGAGAAGGACTGGACCCATCCCCCGTTTTCCGGAGCGATTGCCGAAGGCTATATCTGGGGCCGTGGGGCGCTCGATATCAAGGTCAACGTTATGGGCACGCTCGAGGCGGTCGAGCACCTGCTCGCCTCCGGCTACAAGCCCCCGCAGACCATCTATCTGGCCTTCGGACACGATGAGGAGGTAAGCGGCCTCAATGGCGCCAGAAGGATTGCGGCCCTGCTTAAGGAGCGGGGCGTATCCCCGGACTATGTTCTCGACGAGGGAGGGTGCGTGATCGATGGGGCCGTGGCCGGGCTTTCCGCTCCCGCCGCCCTTGTAGGCATCGCCGAAAAGGGTTATCTCAGCCTGGAGTTAAGCGTCGAGGGCGAGGGCGGCCATTCATCGATGCCGCCCAAACAGACCGCCGCCGGCATTCTCTGCGCCGCCGTCGCGAAGATCGAGAAAAACCAGTTTCCCACTCGAATCGAAGGCGCGGCCCTCGCAATGTTCCAGTATCTCGGCCCCGAGATGTCTTTTGCAAACCGCCTGGTTCTCGGCAACATGTGGCTGCTTGGAGGAGTGCTGAAATCGATGCTTCTCAAATCTCCTTCCATGGCCGCGTCGATCCGCACCACAACCGCGCCGACGATGCTTCAGGGTAGCGTAAAGGAGAACCTCCTTCCCATCAAAGCGACGGCCGTCGTCAACTACCGTATAATGCCCGGCGAATCGATGGAGAGCGTCATTAAGCGCACCGAAAAAGTGATCGGCGACTCCAGGGTGAAAATCCAAGCCCTGGAGGGAGGAAGCGACCCCTCGCCGATATCCGATATCGACAGCGGTTCATTCAAGGTTCTCCAGAAGACCATCCACCAGATATTCCCGGGCGCGATCGTATCGCCGTACCTCGTACTCGGCGCGACCGACTCGAGGTATTACACGGTCGTCGGCGCCAACGTATACCGTTTCACCCCGCTGTCCATCAAAAACGAGGACCTCAAGCGCATGCACGGCACCAACGAGCGCATTTCGATAGCCAATTATGAACAGATGGTCGCGTTCTTCATTCAGCTTATAAAGAATACAGGAAGCTGAGGCTCCGCGCGTCGGATGGTGGAAACATGAAGCGTCTCATGGAACGGTGGAGGGCGAGGACGGCGGAACTGAGGACCGACGCCCTCACCCTCTACTATGCCTACCGCGACCCTCGGACGCCGCGTCTGGCGCGCGTCATCTCGATCTGTGCAGCGGCCTATGCCTTCAGCCCCATCGACCTCGTCCCCGACTTCATTCCCATCCTCGGCCATCTTGACGACATGGTCCTGGTGCCGCTTGGCATAGCGGCCGCCATTCGCCTGGTCCCCGAAAATGTCCTACTGGAGTGCCGGATGCGAGCCCGGGAGACCCTTTCGGAGAGACCCCGGCTCCTGGGGGCCGCCCCGGTAATCATCACCCTCTGGGTCGCTCTCATCGCGGCCGCCGCATATGTGCTATACACACAGGCACTGGCTGGAGGGAGCGCGGACTAAAAGTTGGTTGACGATTATATGGCACCGGGCGTACAAGCAGGATGCTCCGGCGGCCGGTTCGCCCGAGATTTCCGGCAAAGAGGTTAGAAATGTCCGCGTGCAGGGCTTTCATTTTTACAATCATCATCAGCGCCGCCTTTACCGCCGCGTCGTGCGGAAATTCCGATCGGAACGACAAGCCCCACGCCCGGAAGGTGAACGAATACGCCGTCGTGGTAAGCGACAACACCGCGCTTCGGATCGATCCCATGATCTATTCCGCGCGCATAGTCCTCATGCGCAAGGGCACCCGCCTTGCGATTCTTGACCGGTCGAAAGAGAAAAGCTGGGTGGGCAAGGACCACGACTATTGGCACAGGGTCCGGCTCGAAAACGGACTCGAGGGATGGGCTTACGGTTCGACAATAAGGGTGTTCAAGCAATCGCAGTCCGGCTCCATAGACAGCTATGTATCGAACCTCCGCGAGCATGAAGCAGAAACCCTCCGTAAAAATCTTTCCGGAAAATGGTGGAGCGTGAACAGGAGCGGCGACTTCACCAATCTATGTGTGGAAATATACGAGAACGGGCAGTACAAATCGTACGCGCGCGGCGGAAAGGCGATCGAAGGCGAGTATAACTTCAATTTCAACGATGAATCGATCGTCTTTCTAAACGGCACCTCCTTCGGCCAGAATTTAAAATATATAAACCGCGGCAACATGTACCACCTCGAAACCCAGGGCGGGAAATACGAGATCCGTTTTAAAAAGATTACGGAGGGCATGGCCGAACCTCCCCCCGACGAGGAGACCGAAACCGAAAAACCGCGTTCACCCGGGGAGGAAGATGTCAAAAATCCGAATTAACCGCTTTCTGGCCGACTGCGGCCTGGGCTCCAGGCGCAAGGTGGAACGGCTTGTGGCCGATGGCCGGGTCAGCGTCAACGGCAGCGTTACCGCCGACCTTTCCAGGCTTATAGACGTGGGATCCGACGAGGTTCGCCTGGACGGCAGATTGCTGCGGCGTGAAACACGCCTTTTCTACCTCATGCTCAACAAGCCCAAGGGGTACATTACAACCGCCGAAGACCTCCAGAACCGCGCGATCGTACTCGATCTAATACCGGGCCACCTCCGCGAGAAGGGCGTAATGCCCGTCGGGCGACTGGACCGCGACACGGAGGGGCTGCTCTTGCTCACCAACGACGGCGACCTCGCCTTCAGGCTCACCCATCCGCGCTACGAGATACCTAAGGAATATATCATCGACCTCGACCGTCCACTCGTCGACCCCGATCGCGCTCGGCTCGAGAAGGGCGTCCGGCTTAAGGAATTCCGTACCAGCCCTGCGCGCGTCTTCCCCGTCTCGGAATCCGGCGACACGATAAAGCTAATTATCATCGAAGGCAAGAAGCGCCAGATCCGCGTGACCATGGCCGCGCTCGGCTACAGGGTCAGGCGCCTGCGCCGCGTCGCGTTCGGCCCGGTCCGGCTTACCGGTGTGAACGCCCGCTCGTACCGGACTCTTCGTCCGGCGGAGGTGAAGGCGCTCAGAAGGGCCGTGGGCCTCCAGGGCCATCCGGACAAATTTTCCTTAAAATAAACACTCCTCCCGGTCGAAAAGAACAATAGAGTTGTCAACGGACCCGGAACGCATGATCTTTTCCCGGCATCGGCCGCGGGAGACGGTACCTTTTTTCCGGCCATGCGGCAATTCTGTCTAAAGATGCCTGTAAGACCGGGGGAAAGCAGGCCATCCCCGCAAAATGCGGTTCGGGCAGGCACCATCGTCCGGTTGTCCGACATGTTACAAGGCCGGGCAAAATCGGCGAAGCGTCGCACGCCATGACGGCGCCGGTTCCGCCGGCCTGAATATCATTTCGCAGGGAACGAAGAGCATGCAGAACATGGATTTTTACAGCCGGAACAACGCACGCAGCCACCCCTACCATCTCGATACGACCGACCCGGAATATTTCGCGCGCATGAGCGACATGAAACACCGGGAGAACGAGCGCATCCGTAAAAAGGCCACCGGACTCATGTCATTCATCATCGCGCTCTGCATTATATCATTTACCGCCGGGCTCGTAATAGGTATAAAGTTCGCCAAGGGCCCGCAGAACGAGATCGTGGATGAAACCACAAAAAAGGCGATGTCCAACACCATCAGAAAGGTGGCGAGGCTTATGAACGAGAACGCGGCCGCGGAAGTCCGCGACAGCGAAAGGTCTGGTAAACCCGCAAGCGAGGTCTTCCCCCGTGATGAATATCCTTTTGTAATACCAATAGGCAAGGAGCTGACCAAAGAAAAATCCCAGGAGGTCGCCGCCTTTCTAAGCTCGAACGGGCATACGGTTATCCTGTCAAAAAGCGGGAATGGTTACCGCCTTTTCTCGGGCCCCTTCAAGACGAGGGAGGATGCGGAAATATCCTTGAAAAAAATAACAGGCTATTCTAACAAGGCCTGGTTTCAGAACGCCCAGATCGTAAAACGATGATATGCAAGCAGAAATCAGAGAGGCCGTCACCTCGGATGTAGAGTCCATATACCGCCTGCTCGCACCCTATTCGCTCGAAAACATCATCCTCGAGCGAAGCCGTAAGGATATCTCGAACTCTATTGACAAATTCCTTGTCGCCGTCCATAATTCCGCCATAATCGGAGTGGTGTCCTACTATGACTACGGCCCCATGCTCAAGGAGGTCCGTTCGCTTGCGGTCAAAAAGGGACTGGGGGGAAGAGGCGCCGGCTCGGAACTGGTGCGGGAACTCCTCTCCACGCTGCACGGAAAATTCCCCGGGGCCAAAGTGTTCGTGCTCACTTATTCTCCCGCTTTTTTTATCAGACTGGGTTTCGTAGAGGTAGCCAGGGAGACCCTGCCGGAAAAGATATGGAAGGACTGTGACCATTGTAAAAACAGGGACAATTGCGGGGAGACGGCCCTGGTATTCGATCGAGGCACTGGAAAATGAAAAAATCCATAGAAAAAAGAACGTACGACAGAATCAAGACATCGAAATTCGCCGTCGAATACAAGATAAAGGGGCGCGACACTGTATATAATGTAGAATTGATCAACCTCGGGGCTGGCGGCATGTGCTTTCTTCGCAACTCCATTCTGACCAGGGACGACCAGCTTCTTGTCAGGTTCCCTTTCAAGACCCGAAAGGTCATTCTAAACGGGCACATCGTAAGGATAGACGGGCGCGAGGTCGCGGTTCGGTTCGCCAACACCGAAGAGGAAATCAAAACCTTCGTCGACACATTTAACGAGGAGTACCCGCTCCTCGCCAGGAATTCCGAGAAGAAGGGCCGTATGCTCCGTATGCCCGGAGAAAGCTACCACGACTCCGACGAAGACGATATGAAGAATATTTTCGACATCGACTAAAGACACCCCCATCGTAGGATTAAGCCGAACCCGCCGACAGGAGCGGTCTACCGCTCGACGAACGACGTCCTGAAGCTGTTAATCACCTTCTCCATGTCAGGGCCGTGGGGCGAGCTTTGCGGGACCGCCGAGATTATGCGAATACAATACCCGTATCTTCCACGCAGTAAAAAAGCCTCGTACCCGGCGTAAAGCGTACCATCTTCGAAGCGTGCCAGCTCGGCCCTTTTATCGGATCGAATGGTGGTGCGCCTGAAGGTGTCCGCGCCGAGGTTTCGGGCCCAGTTCTTTTTTAGCTCTCCCATGGTACGAAACTCCGAGGGGAAGCGTTCGCTGTCTATCGCGACCAGCGCGTCGCAGGCGCCTGTAGCCAGAGCCGTCATGTCGCCATCGAAACGCATGCCGATAAGCAGGCCGTAATAACCGTACTTGTCGTCACCGCGCATCCTCGTTCTTAAAACCCTCGATCCGGCCGGAAGTTCAACCCGGTACTTCATCAGATCGTTGATCAGAACGACGGACCCCTTCCATCTGTACAGTAGGACCGAAGCCTTGCGGTTCAGCGCCTCGTACCGGTCCCCCTCCCGCCTGATGAGCCCGTTTATCTCCATGGAGGCCCTGGCGCGGAAGTCCGAGGTTCGCCCGCCGTCCGGCATCGCCAGAATCGATTTTAACAATGCGAGCCCCTCCACCCTGTACCCCGCTTTTAAAAGTTCCACTCCCTGGTTATAATAATAATTGAGCCCGTCTTCCGACACCGGCTTGAAATCGAACTCCGGCTTGCCCGAGGTGTATATCCGGCCGTTCGGATCGACATGGTACCTGTTGCCGTCCGGGTCGCGTACGAGAATCCAGTCGGGCATCTGGGCGAGGGCGTATGGGAGCAACGCCCAGGTAAAGAGCAGCAGGGAAAAGGCGGTGAACCGGGGTATAAATCGCTTTCTTTTCATTTAACAGGTGTTTTTTTTAAAATATTTAAAATAGTTATTGAATAATTTAAATAATATTATTTATTTGATAACTTA
>MVZN01000102.1 GCA_002069125.1 Spirochaetes bacterium ADurb.BinA120 | reverse complement strand
TAGAACTTTTCGAAGGTGTCGAAATCGCCGTTCTCGACGCTTCCGGTTTTTGGGCCCACGTCCCAGCGCATCAGGGGATGCCTGCCGTTGTTCATGGCCATCTCCAGGGCCGCCACCATGTTGAACATCATGCAGTTGGTGTGCCCCATGTGCCGTCCCGACAGGGTGGGCTCGACACAGCCCGTGGCGGACCAGTCGCGCAGGTGTTTGGCCGGGTACCTGAATTCGGCGAGCGAATCCATCACCGCCTCGTCGTTATGGATGGAGGGCGTTGCCGTAGTATTGAGGTTCACCTCGGCTAAGCGGCGAAGGTAGGCTTCGCTGTTCACTCCTTTGTGGTAGCGGGCGTTTACGTTGGGGTCCCGAATTTTAAGCATCTCCGTGACCTTCAGAAAAATATAAGTCATGTCGTTCACTGCATCCCTGCCGTCCGGTGTGACTCCGCCGAGCGTAATGGCCTGGTCCGAGGAGCTGCCGCCGAAAAGGTAATTCCCTATGTCCGGGACCAGGGGCAGGTGGTCGGTGCAGCGCATATAGAAGCAGCCCACAAGCTCTATCGCGTGGCGGATATACTCCTCGCGCGCCTTCGCGCTTTTCTGCTTTTTTATGTCCGCCTCGAAATAGGGCTGCAGCCACTGGTCCAGACGCCCCAGCGAAAATCCGGCGTTGGTGTTTTCCATGTGGATGGCCACCCAGATGATCCACATGGCGTTAACGGCCTCGTCCAGGGTGCGGGCCGGGCGGGCCGGAACGCGGCGGCATATCGCCGCAAGGCGGGAGAGCTCTTTTCTTCTTGCGGGGTCGGTCTCAACTTCGGCCTCCAGCGCAGCCTGCGACGCGAGGTTTGCCGCGTATGAATTTATCCCCTGGAAGGTTATCTTCATGGCTTCCAATAGATCGCGCTTCTCCTTATTTTTTGCCGGAGTTTTTGCGAGCTCGCCGTCTATCTCCTTTATTAAGCCTGTTGTGCCAAGAGAGAGTATTTTGGGATAATCGACGATGGTATGGGAGAGCGACGCCGTCTTCCATAAAAAGCACACGGCAAAGCGCTCGTCGAGCTTCTGGCACAGCGGATAGCCCTTATTGTCGCGGACCCACTCCCTAATGTTTCGATGGAACCAGAAGGGGAACACCTTTTTATGCATAACATCGATCGTTTCCGGGTCCACATCGTAAGGGTTTAGGAGGCGGTGAGGCGTGGAGAAGAGCTCGCCCCATATCATGGTGCCATGGGTGTCGGGATAGATTACAACGCCGATCTCCTTTGTGGTTGTTGTGCCTGCCACCAGATCGTTCTTTCTGATGATGGGCTTTCTGTTTTCCATGAGATGACGGAAGGCCTTTGCCTGTCTGAGCTCCGGAACCCAATCGTTCCCGTCGGCATCCTTCTCGAATCCGTGTTTCATGAAAAACTCGGTAAGGAGCAGGGGCCTCTCGTGGCAAATGGCGGGCCTTACCGTAAAGTGTATGTCCAAAAAATCCTTAAGGCGCGGGAAGTCCTCGATGCCGTAATCGGAGAGATAGGCGTCCTCGAGGTATTTTACGCCCTTTTCTCTATGCTTCGCCCTGAGGTACGCAGGGGCCCTGGGCCCGGAAGAGCCGTTGGATTTAAGGTTTTTCCCGGCCTGTTCCTTCGCCGAGGCCTTCTTGAGCATCTTGATGTGCTTGTTCTTCATTAGAACAGATATGAGAAAGTTAAAGAGCTGCAGGTAGGCCAGGTTGCCCCTGGGTACTATCTTGTTTTTCATCAGCAAATTAAAAAGCTCGTTGGGAGGGCTCGATATCATCTCCCTTACCGTGGCCTCGTCCTTGAAGACCAGGACGGCATTGGCATCGTCTGGAACGGACGAGTGTACCCTGGCATGCCCATCGCGGAAGCTTATGCCCTGCCTTACGCTTCCGCTTTCGGTTTCCATGCCTATGCTCATGTCTATCCAGCCGCCGTCCCAGCGGAGGTATTCCTTTAGGGCCGGCCTGCGGTTAAAGCTTATCGCCATGAGCTTGAGGAGGGAATGCGCCAGAAGATTGGTGACCCCCCATCCCTGTGAAGATTCTTGTTCGACGAAGGAGCTTTTCATGTGCTTACCTCCTCTTTTTGCTTTTCTCGGCCGCTCTGCCGGGCGATTTGCCCGAATCGAGCACCGTTAAAATGATGTCGTTTACCCGTCGGTTTAAAAGGAAGCGGCCGTCCTCGGTGATCTCGAGTAGCACCCTGCTGTTGTAGAGGCTTACGATTCCGTGGAGGTCGGACCACGCCTTCGCGGTGACAAAGCCGATAAAGTCATCGTCCCCGTCCCCTCCGTGCGCCAGCAGGTATTCGCTGAACATCCTCGAAAAAATGTCGAAGCATCGTAGCGCCGTATCCTTTTCTTTTCGGGCCACCGGTTCCATGCGGGTTCCAACGTAGTCTAAGTACTTCGGGGTGCCCAAGCTGAACATAATGTCGTAATATGCCGGGTAGTTTATGCCGAAATCGACATAGCCCCGGATCATCCCCCCGATACGCTCCTCGAAACCCCCGTTCGCCCTGTATCCCCGCTCGAGCCTTTTGTAAAGCATGCCGAAGCCGCGCATTCGGATCATGAGGTTCAGTTCGTCCTTGCCGGAGACGTAATTGTAGATGGTCGTGGCGCTTATCTTAAGCTTGGAGGCGATGCGCCTCATGCTGAGGTTCTTGAAGCCGCCGTCGACGACGAGCCGCAGGGCCGTATCGATGATGCGGTCCTTGAACTGTTGGTTCTCCAGATGTGTTCGCGGTGCCCTGGGCAAGGTCATAACCTGAATATTGTTATATTAACAGTGTTAATATAACACTGTTAATATTAAATGCAAGTTTTTTTCACCCCAGCCAATTTTTTTCATCGGCAATGTACCGCCCTCCTTCGGTCCCCCTGTCTACATCGAGCCGGCGCGCCTCCACGGTTTCATGCCCTTTTTAGGAGAATTGGGAAGGGCAGCCGGCCCGCGGGGCTTCCCGTTCCGCCCGACTGGACGGCATAAAAAAAAACAGGTAGTGTAAAAAATTTCTTTAAATTGCAAAACCGATCGGGAATCATGCCTGTACTCTTTTACATTCCTTGTGGGGCATTCAATGAAACAGGACATCGTTCTCGTACTGGACCTCGGCAGCGAGGAGAATACGCGCATCGCCAGGGCGATACGCGGCCTTGGCGTTTACAGCGAAATACATCCGCACGACCTGAGCGCGGCCGAGATAGGGGGAATGGGCAATGTAAAGGGAATCATCCTCAACGGGGGAAGGAACAACATAGTGGATGGCGCGGCCATCGACATATCCCCCGAGGTGGCCGGCATGGGCCTGCCGGTCCTCGCGGTATGCCACACGGGCGTACGGCCCCGCGACATGGAGCGCTTCAGCGACGACGACGCCGCCCTGGCCAGAGAGCTCGAGTCCTTCGTCTTTGGCGTGTGCGGGGCGGAAAGGAACTGGAACATGCGGAATTTTATCCACGACCAGGTGGAGCTCGTACGCAGGGAGGTGGGTGATGGGAGGGTTCTCCTCGCGCTATCCGGCGGGGTGGATTCCTCGGTGGTGGCGGCCTTGCTGCTCCGCGCCATAGGCGGGCGGCTGGAGTGCGTACACGTCAACCACGGCCTGATGCGCAAGGGCGAGAGCGAGCAGGTGCTCGAGGTGTTCAGAAACCGGCTGAAGGCCAACCTGACCTACGTGGACGCCGGGGAGCGTTTCCTGTCGAGGCTTTCGGGGGTGGGCGACCCCGAGCGGAAGCGCAAGATAATAGGCGAGGAATTCATCCGCGTCTTCGAGGAGGAGGCGGAGAGGTTCGACGGAATAGAGTTTCTGGCACAGGGCACCATCTACCCCGACATCGTCGAAAGCGGCACCAAGACGGCGAAAACGGTAAAAAGCCATCACAACGTGGGCGGGCTTCCCATGGACATGAAAATGAAACTCGTCGAGCCCATTAAGCAGCTATTCAAGGACGAGGTGCGGGAGTGCGGCCTGGAGCTCGGCCTGCCGCGCTCCATGGTCTTCCGCCAGCCCTTTCCAGGGCCGGGCCTGGGGGTGCGCTGCCTGGGGGCCATTACCCCCGAGCGCCTCGAGGCTCTCCGCGAATCGGACGCGGTGCTCCGGGAGGAGTTCGAGGCCGCCGGATACGATACGAAGGTCTGGCAGTATTTTACCGTAATACCGGAATTCAAATCGGTCGGCGTGCGCGAGGGCGTTCGGAGCTTCGATTATCCCGTTATCATACGCGCGGTCAATACGGTGGACGCCATGACGGCAAGCGTTGAGAGGCTTCCGTGGGAGCTTCTCGATCGCATTACCGACCGCGTCCTATCCGAGGTGAAAGGGGTCAACCGTGTGCTATACGACATATCCCCCAAACCGCCGGCCACAATAGAGTGGGAATAGCAAAGTCGGCCGCAAGGCATTCGCGAGCACGCTGCAGGCGATAAACCTCGCGCTCCGGCCCGAAGGGGCGGCCGTTTTTTATTTGCTTCGGACACGCCTATATGCTATTGTCATAACCGGGCCAGCGAACTCATTCCAAGGCCCTCCGCCGCCCGGACATACGGGCGCGAAAGCCACCTTTGTGAGGGGAGGAATGGAAAGGCTGTTTGCACGGCTTTTACGGCGCTACGAAAACGCGGACATTGTGGTTGCGCTGAAGGCACGCTTCATACTCTTCCTGTGCGCCTTCGCGCTTGTCATCATCCCCATCCTTGTAGTACACACAGCCTACCTCCATACGAACAACCCGCTGTATAATTACAGGCCGAATTTTTACGTGCTGGCGCCAGAAATTCTACTGTTTATGGTGGTCGCCCTGGCGGGGCGGCTTCTCCTTCGGGGGAACTTCGCGCTGTCGGCCCATCTGCTATTCGCGGCCATACAGGCGGTGATCTGGCTCGTGATGTTCTTCGACTCGTCGTTAGGCGTTTCCAGGCTGAACACCCTGGTGCTTATAGTGGCGGTCTTCGGCATGGCGCCGATAGTCATCTCGCGCCGGGCAATCATCATACCCCTGTATGCGGCCGCGAATATACTGATGCTCGCGATCTTTATGCACACCCGCACCGATGACCTGGCGCTGAGCTTCGGCCAGTTCTGGGACCACGTGGCCGACAACTCGGCCGCGTTCATCATAGCGTCTATCATCTCGTACAACCTGTTTTCTATTACGTCGAGGGCGCTCCGAAGCGCGCGGGACAGCAACGTTAGGCTTGCCAAAACCAACGAGGAGCTCGCGGCCGCCATGGAGGAGCTTAGGGCCACGAACGAGGAGTTCGAGGCGCAAAACCTGGAGCTCATAAGCTCGCAGGATTTGCTCGAGAGGTCGCTCGAGGAGAAGCTGGTGATGCTGAAGGAGATCCATCACCGGGTAAAAAACAATCTGCAGGTAATATCGAGTCTCCTGAGCCTGCAGCAGTCCAGGCTCGGAGATGAAGAGTTGGACTCAATATTTCTTCAGTGCCGAAACCGCGTGCTGGCCATCTCCCGGGTGCACGAGCAGATGTACCAGGCCGGCGATTTCGCGCGGGTCGAACTGGGGGTGTATGCAAAAGGGCTGACCTCCGATCTGATCCGCGGGTACTCCCGCGGCGGCATGGATATAAAGTTCGACATGGAAGAGGTCACGCTTGATATGGAGAAGGCCATCCCCTGCGGACTGATTATAAACGAGCTGGTAAGCAATTCCCTAAGGCACGCCTTCTCCGGCGCCGAGAGGCCTGGGCTTTCCGTTTCCGTAAGACACGAAAGGGAGAGCGGGCGATGCGTGGTGTGCGTGTGCGACAACGGATCGGGGCTGCCGGCCGGCCTGGACATATACTCCGCGGAAACCATGGGCTTTACCCTGGTCCGCATGCTGCTAAGGCAGCTTGCGGGATCGTTGGAGATAAAAGACGGGCCCGGGGCGGGCTTCCGGGTCTCCTTTCCCGTGGCAGCGCGAAATGCCGGAGGGGCGGCTTAGCCCCTTCTATAAGGCCCGCGCGGATTTCGGCTTCACCGCCCGACTGCCGCGCCCGCATCCGCGGGTGGGCATTATTGACTTGATATAAACACCGTTGTGTTGTATAACAATCCCCGGCACGGGCGGCGTGTTCCGCGTTAAGGGGACCGGACAATGAACGGAATAGGCACCTATATTTTAGTCGGGCTTGCGGCGCTCCTCGCCTACGAGTCCCTGCGGGCGATCGTACTTGGAGCAATCAGGAGCAGGTTGTACCGATCGGTACGGGAGTATCTGGACGACAACCGTGTACGGCTGGACCGCTACAAGTTCATGCAGAAGATCATCGTAAAGCACGAGCTTATGAACGACGCCGCGGTCCACCAGGGCATAATAGAGCATGCCCGGGAGAAGGGCGCCAAGATACAGGACGTACAGGACCAGGTTGAAGGTTATATAGAAGAAATCGTACCGTTTTTCAACCTGCTCTCGTATTACAAGCTGGGCTTCTGGGTGGCCAATTCCTTCCTCAACATGATCTACGAGGTGGTGATCGATCGCGAGAACGCCGAGAAGCTTAAAAAAATCCCGCCGGACAGCGTCGTGGTGTTCGTAATGAACCACCGCTCCAACATCGACTATATCCTCGTCGCCTACATGCTGGCCCGCCAGATCTCGCTGAGCTACGCCGTGGGGGAGTGGGCGCGCGTCTGGCCGCTTGAATACATCTTCAAATCGTTCGGCGCCTACTTTATCCGGCGGCGGTATCGCGAGAAACTCTATCACCTGGTGCTCGAAAAGTACGTGCAGCTTATAAGCCTGCAGGGGGTTACGCAGGGCATCTTTCTGGAGGGGGGGCTCTCGCGCGACGGGAGGCTTCGGGCCTCCAAGATCGGCATACTCGATTACATCATCGGCATAAAGAAGAATCCGGACTTCAACCGCGAGCTTGTCTTCGTGCCGGCGGCGATCAATTACGACTGGGTGCTCGAGGACCGTACCCTGATACAGGAATGGAGGAAGGGCAAGGAGAAGAGCGGTTTTCGGGACCACGTTTACACCCTCTTCCGCCTGGTGGGCAAGGGGCCGTTACTGCTGATATTCAATCTGGCGCGATACGCGAGCGGTCGCCTTAAACAGCACGGGGCCGCCAGCGTGAGTTTCGGCGACCCGGTGTTTCTTTCGGAGTTCCTGGCCGGAGAAAAGAGAAACCTCTTCGAGCTTCCCCGGGAGGCCCGACTCGCGAGGGTGCAGGAATTCGCCGACGGCCTCCTGGGGCGCATAGGGAAGGCCATACCGGTTACGCCCGTCTGCATCACCTCGCGCGCCCTGGTGCTTCTTGCCAAAGAGAGGCTCACTAAAACCGAGTTGAGCATGAAGGTCGCCGAGCTTCGGAAGAAGTGCAGGGCAAAGGGCGGAAGGCTGGTGCAGGGGCGGGCCTTCGAAAGCAGCAAAAAGCTCATGGATGGGATAGAGCGCGAAAAGAGGGACCGCACGAAGGAGCTTGTCGATTTCGAGGAGGACCTGCTGGAGTTCGAACAGTCGCTCGAAACGGTGGAGGCGGCCCTGGATGTGCTGGCAAGGCGCAAAATCGTGTCCATAAGGCATGGGCGCCTGCTGGTGGACAAAGAAAAATTGGCCCTTCTGGAATACTATTCCAATTCCCTCGACAGGCTTTTGGGATAGGGGAATGGGCGCATACCAGATACGGGTCGCGTTCGGCGCCGCGGCAATCATCATCCTCGTTGCCGCCGCCCTGTTGTACCGGGGCAGGCCGGGCGGGGAAAAAGGGGATGCGGCGGCGAGAAGGGCCGAAACGAACGGTGACGGGGAATGGGTCGTCCTGCTGCATGGAATTTTCCGCGGGCCTCGGTCCATGGCGAAAATAGAGAAGGCCCTTGTAAAGGGCGGGTATCGGGTGCTCAATTTCGGCTATCCCAGCACGCGGGAATCAGTAGAAGACATTGCGGAGCTGCTGCATGGGGAGGTTCAAAAACTGCCCCGTGGAAACGGGCGGGTGCATTTCGTAACCCACAGTCTCGGCGGCATCGTGGTGCGTTATTATCTCGCCCACTACTCATGCTCCGGGCTTGGCAGGGTCGTAATGATCGCCCCGCCCAACAAGGGCTCAACGCTCGCCTCGTATCTCGCCAGGTGGATGCCATACCGCTGGGTTTTCGGAAAGGCCGGGCAGCAGGTCGCCGAATCGCCCGATTCGTACCCGCTGCTTCTGCCGCCCCCCCGCGCGGAGTTCGGTGTGATAGCCGGCGGACTCGGCGGCGAGATCGGCATAAACCCGCTCATCCCGGGGGACAACGACGGAACGGTGAAGGTGGAAGAGACGAAGCTTCCCGGTATGAAGGACTTTATCCTTATAAAGGGACAGCATTCCACGCTCCTCTCGCAGCGCCCGGTCTCGGAAAACGTGCTCTCCTTTCTCTCCGACGGAAAGTTTCTGCACCGCTGATGGCAGACCTTGTTCCGCTCGATCCCTCCCTGTATTTTCTTCCTGGAAGAAAAAATCCAACTTGCTTGACAAAAGTTAGACGGATCTAATATTGTGTGCCGCAAAATATTCTACGGCCGTTGCAAACATGGGCCCTGTATGAATAGGCTGTAAAACATTTAAAGGGATTGGTTTTTGCCCATAGCCCCTGACCCGGCGGGGATCTTCAGGGTGAAGCTTGCCGGGCGACAGGGCCCTTTTATTTCTGAGGATGATTTATGAAAA
>MVZN01000101.1 GCA_002069125.1 Spirochaetes bacterium ADurb.BinA120 | reverse complement strand
AAGGGCTGGTCGGAATGAAGCGATTTAGGACTGCAAAGAACAAATTCGCCGTCCTATTCCACTCAGTCTTGGGAAAAGTCATTATGGGGAAGCTCTAACCACATGTGCAAAGGGAGCCAACATAGATCAGGCGTGAACTAAGGCGCATTGCGGATTCCCGACAGCGTTTACGGGCGTGTTATCTTTTGCCAGGAGCGCGCATCTGAGTATACGAAACTTCCTGCTATTTGATAAATCGTTGAATATCGAATGGTTACGAATCAAAGGCTGGATGGAGAACCGTTATGAAAAGGGTTGCACATGGGGAGCAAATCTTGAAAAAGAGGAACCGACAATGGTTCCTCTTTTTGTCTTAAGGCGATGCCATCCCGGAACTCTTGCCTCGAATTATGAAATGGCCTTGGGCTCCTGTTGCTTTACACCGGAAACCTCAACACGAAACGGGTCCCCCCTTCCCGCTCCAAACGCATCTCCCCTTTGAGCTGCTTTACTAACAGTTCGACCAGGCGCAAGCCGAAGCCGGAGGAATCGCCGGGGCTTAGCGTTTCCGGAATTCCTATGCCGTCGTCCTCTATGATTATCTCGGCCTTTCCGTCTTTTTGCAAGGCTTGGACGCCTATCCTTCCCTCTCCCGTCTTCGAAAAGGCGTATTTCATGGAATTGGAAATGAGCTCGTTTATGATAATTCCCAGCGGTACAAGCTTGCCCACGCCTATTCTGAAGTCCTGTGCGGATGTTTGGATCCTTATTCTCTTCGATTGCGGGAATACCCGAATCATCTCGCCGACCATAAACGGAAGGTATTCGGCCATCGAAGCGTCTCGGTAATCGGTGGAACGATAAAGCAAGTCATAGAGCACCATCATGCTCTGTATCCTGTTGCGCGCCTCGGCAAGCTCGGCCGCGGCCGGGGTGTCTTGCATCATGCTCATATGAAGATTAAGCAGACTTATGATCGTGCTCATGTTGTTTTTGATGCGGTGATGGACTTCCTTCAGCAAGAGCTCCTTCTCTTTGTGGAGATTCTCGGCCTGTTCCTTCAGCCTGTCCGTTTCCTCCAGAAGGGACATCAGCACCTCCTCCGTTTTCTTCCGGTCGCTGATGTCCAAAATGGAGCCAATAATCCCCGCGGGCGCGCCGTCCGGGCCGGTAAAAACGCCCTTCTGCATAATCACATCCCTCATGGTGCCGTCCCTGTGCGGTAGCCTGGTCTCATATACCTGCGTTTCCATCAGTTCCAGCACCCTGACGTCCATTTCACCCTGTTCCCGGGCCACCTCTCGCTGCGCTAAATCCACAAGAGTCTTGCCGATTGTACGGTCCAATTCGAATCCGGTGAATTCGACAAAGGCCTTGTTGAATCCAAGGAATTTTCCATTTATATCCTTGTAAAACACGGGATTAGGCATGGCGTCGATGAGCTTTTGGAGAAAGTCCGACCGCTCTATGAGCTTTCTCTCCATTGCCTTCCTTGCGCTGATATCGTGGATGTTGCCCTGTATCCCGACAGGAACGCCCTTCTCGTCTCGCATATATGAGACCGTCACCTCGATGTCGATTATCGACCCGTCTTTTCTGTACTGTCGAAGCTCTTTGGTGAAAGGTCTTTTCCGTTCCTTGTTCGGCAGCGACAGCTCGCGCGCCATTTCGGCCTCGATTTGTTGGACGTATTCGGGAAGAACGTATTTTTCGAAATGGGTTCCGACAACTTCGCTCGGGGTGTAGCCCGCGAGCACGGTTATCGAGGGGCTTATATATTGAAACAGTCCCTCGAAATTCATGGTCCAGATGACATCCGTGGAATTTTGCGCTAAAACCCTGTAGAGCTCCTCGCTTTTTTGAAGATCCAGCTCCATTAGCTTCCGCTCGGTGATATCGCGGATGATCCCCTGCATCCGGACTATGGAGCCGCTTTCATCACGTATATACGAATTGGCCTGGCACATCCACCGGGCGCCGCCGGCTTTGTCGACGATTTTGTATTCGAACGAGGGGGGCTCCTCGCCGTGAAGTATGGCGCTCCAGTACTCGTCGAAATACTGCATCCAGTCGGGATGTATTATCCGCTTTATAAAGCCGGGGTTATGATAGAAATCGGCCGGGGCGTATCCGAGGACACGCTCCGACGAGGGGCTTACATACTCGTAAACGCCTTCCGGAAGCCTCATCTGATAGATGACGTCGTTCGCGTTCTCGGCGAGCGTTCGGAAGCGCTCTTCGCTCTCCCTCAGGGCGTTCTCGATTCCCCTGCGCCCGGTGATGTCCATGCCGATCCCGAAAAAGAAATCGTCCCTATCGTGAAGGCCATGAATGAACCTGCCGTGCCACTCGACGAGCAGCCTGGCGCCGTCCTTCGCAATAACGATGTTCTCGCTCGTCGTCGAGGCCCTGGACCGGGTAATGGAATAAAATACCTCGTAAACGGCCTCCCTCTCCTCTTCGGGAACGAATGTCGAAAGATAATCGGAGCCGACGACCTCTTCACTGCGATAGCCGAGCGCCTGGAGCATGGACTCGTTCATCATCAGGGTGCGGCCTTCCGGGCTTATCACCACTATAAAAGCGGGTGAGGCCTGCACCAGGGTCTCGGTGTACTCCATCATCCCGCGCAGGCGGCGTTCCTTTTCCTCCTCCCTGCGTTTCGCGTCGAAGAGCTTGAAGGCCATTTTTATGGAAGCCGCAAGCACCGTCTCCCCGGAATGCTTCACCACATATCCGTAGGAGGTTATTCCCTCGGTACGCTCCACGATGTCGGGCTCGGTATGGCTGGATAGAAACACGACCGGAACGTCGCGCTTCTCGAGGATACGCCTGGCGGCCTCCGTACCGTCGATGCCCATCCCCAGATCGATGTCCATTAGGACCAGGTCGATGTCGGTATCGGCGTTGACGCGCTTTACCGCGTCCTCACCGCTGTACTCGGTTATGACACGGTATCCGTGCTTTTTTAATATGTTTTCCTCGTCGAGGGCTATAAGCGCCTCATCCTCCACGAGTAAAATCCTTTTCCCGTTTTCTTTCATCAGCACATACCCAGCAGGCTCTACGGGACGGCCGCGGCGAAAATTTTACGCGCCTCAAACATCCGTCAGGATTCCAGCGGTATCCTGACGGTGAACGTAGTCCCTTCAGCAGCAGCATACGAGAGCGAGCCCCCGAGTTGATCGACAATCAGAGACACGAGCTTCAATCCAAGCCCCTCCGAGCGTGAGGGGTCGAACCCGTCCGGCAGCCCCGCCCCATTATCGGTAACCGTTATCATCATCCCTTCGTCCGTCCTCTCAATGCTCATCTCAATATGTCCTATCCGGTCTCCGTTGAAGGCGTATTTTAATGAGTTCATGAGGAGCTCGTTTACTATAAGTCCGATCGAACCGGCGATCTTCGGCTTTACAAGTATTTCGTCCGAAATTATGTCCAGTTTTATTTTGCCATTTCCTGGGGAATACGCGGCAAGGAGCGAATCGGCAATCCGGCGCAAGTAGCATCCAAGGCGCACCAAGCCGGTTGTCCCATCGTCGTACAGCATGGAATACAGGTCCGCGAGGGTAATGATTCTGGATTTGATATTGTCGAGGGCATTGTGCGCGTCGGGTGTCGCCGCGTTTTTAGTCTCGATGTTTACGAGCGAGACGATCATGGCGAACGTATTCTTTATTCGGTGCTGAAGCTCGCGGAGCAACGCCCCCTTTTCCTCGGCACCCTTGCGAAGCAGCTCCTCGGAGAGTTTACGATCCGTGATGTCCCTGGCTATGCTCATGACGACGGGAGCGCCGTCCCAGTCGATTTTTTTCACCGTAATGAAAAGCGGGAAGCTGGAGCCGTCCTTTTTGTAGTGGGAAGACTCGAAGGATGCCCATCCTTTAGCCTCTATCTCCTGGAAGCGTTTCGCTATAAGCTCGGCGCTTTCCTGGACATCGAGCTTGTCGAGCTTGATGGACATAAACTCCTCCCTGGAGAAGCCGTGCATCTGAAAGCTCGCCTCGTTGGCGTACAGAAAATTCCCTTCGAAGTCGTGAACGGTGATGGAGGCCGGCGCGCTGTCCACCATGTCTGCCAACAGCTTCATCCTTTTCTCTGCATGGATGCGGCCCGTTACGTCCGCGAGCGTGAATATGAGGCCTTCGACGGCGCAGGAGGAACCGGTTATCGGGAAAAGGCTCCAGTCCCAGTAAGTGACCCCCCGCTCCGGAAACTCGGGATTTATGAAAGGCCTGGCCTCAACGAAGAACGGCTCGCCCGCGTCGACTACGCGCTGAAATATGGCCTCGTTTTCCGGATTTGGATATAGTGCAAAATGGTTTTTGCCGGGGAAGTAGGAGGGTTCGTGCCCCGAGTTTACCGCATAGCTATTATTGACCCATACGAAATCGAAGGAGCTGTTCAGATAAGCGGCCATCATGTGCGTGTTCTCGAGTATGTCGGACAATATTCGATATTGCCTTGACTGCAGGCAATGCCTTTCCTCGAGCGAGCGGGCGGAATCGTACAGCCGAAAGGCCGTTTTTAGCGAAGCGAGAATCGCGACGTCTCCGGATCCTTTTAGGACGTAGCCGTAGGAGGCGATATCATCGGTCCTCGCGACAGTCTCGGCCTCGGTATGGCCCGAAAGGAATAGGATGGGCATCTCCCGGCGCGCAAGGATATTCCGCGCGGCATCCGCTCCGTCCATCCCGGCGCCGAGCTTAATATCCATCAGCACGAGTTCGATCGAGGGGTCTTTACAGGCCATCTCCACTGCCTCTTCTCCGCTCCTCGCTATTGTTACGGCATAGCCGTTCTCCCGAAGCATTTCCGCTTCGGCCGCGGCGACTACTTCCTCGTCTTCGACGAGGAGGATGATCCTCTTCGGCATTGCAGGATGCTCCCCTGGAAAAACATATTATTTCAGGGAACCTCTAAAAATTAAATTTTTAAGTTCCCATGTTTTGTAACTACTGGCATGCTCAGGACTTAGGTTTTCCCGCCCGCCGAAGGCGGGCGGGAAAACCTAATTATTAGAGAATTCCTTCAGTTTAATTTCAATCATTTTATAAAGAGGAATGCAAGCGGCTTTTATTTTACGCGGAGCGGCGCCTGCCCGAACCATGGCAACGCGCGGATGACGTTTTCGGGCCCAATAAAGCCGGTGCGGTTTTCGCACAGGAAAACGTTATTTATATAATCTCATGACCCGGAGAACGCGATCACTTCGTTCGATTTACCACCTGACAATGTAGGTGCACGAATCGGCGCCCTTCTTCCTTGTCGGACGGGAATCGTCGAGCTTCACTATTACGATTCCGGCGCCGGTGGGCTTGAACTTCTGCGCCATTGCCTCGATGATACCCCTGTCGAAATCGCTGGGATATGGATTATCGCAGACCATGCGTATCTCCCGCTCTCCTGTCTTTTCAGAGCGATAGTGACCTATGCCCTCCTGCATGGCTCCTGTAGCTGGATCGAACAATATCTTTCCGTCTATCCGGTGGTTCATGTGGTACGCCACGTCGATCGCCGCAAGGGCTTTTTCGATGGAATTGATCTCGGGCGGGAATTTGGCGTTCTCCGGAATTTTCTTCCCGATATTGAACAGGGAATAATCCCCTGTCGCCTGGGCTATGGCCTTGAAGGCATTCAGCCATGCCTGCTGGGAATACCATTTGCCCGCTTCGGGATTGACGATTCCATTGCTCTCCAGAAATTTGTAAGCGCGGTCCCTAAAGGCCCCCATTCCGTCTACTACCGAAAGAACGGTTTCTCCGTTGACTTCGACTTTCGGATTGAATGCAACAAACTGAGCCATAATCCGCCTCCTTATGCTTAGAATGTTGAAATTGTTGCCGCGCCCGAAATGATCGATGCTTCCCGGCACGCGGCGGGAAACAGGATCCTCCTTTTATGGTGTGCGGCACGCCTCTCTTGAAATTGGCCCACAGGGAGCGCGTCGAACAAAGCCAGGCCTGCCTTTAAGCCAGCTCCTGTATTCTGTCTTTCAGTGCCTGTGAAATGCTCGCGACCTCCACTGTGTTGAGGGCTATCTCCTCGGAGCTCATCGCTATCGTCTGCGTCGATTCATTGATAAGGGATATCGATTTTACCATTTCCATAACGGCGGTCTGCCGTTCCCGGGATGAGTTTCTAATCTCCTCGGAGCTGGTCTTAATCTCATCGGCCTCGCGGTTAAGCAGGCTGTTGATTTCGAACTGACGTTGCATATTTTCGGTCACCGCGTCGATCATGTTTCTTGTCTCGCCTATTCCGTCGATGATCGCCCCTATCATATCAACCGTATCGATTACATGGGACTGGCCGTTTTTAATCAGCTCATTGTTCTTGTTTATAAGGGTGTCTATTCCCTTGATGCTCACAGCGGTCTGATCGGCGAGTTTGGAGATCTCATCCGCCACGACTGCAAAG
The DNA here is from genome assembly GCA_002069125.1 of Spirochaetes bacterium ADurb.BinA120. Taxonomy (GTDB): domain Bacteria; phylum Spirochaetota; class UBA4802; order UBA4802; family UBA5368; genus MVZN01. Next base: position 2,316 of record MVZN01000101.1, on the reverse strand, counting down.
CCCCTTCCGGATTCTCCGGCGCGAGCGGCCTCGATGGCCGCGTTCAGGGAAAGGAGGTTGATCTTGTCGGAGATGTCGTTTATCATCTGTACAATGGAGGTCATCTCATTTGAGCTCTCGAATATCGTATTCATGTTGGAGCGCATGTCCTCCATCAACCTGTTTCCGGAAGAGGCCCTGGATGTCATTTCCGAGATCAGTCCCCGCACGGATTCGGTTTTAAGAAGTGTTTCGCTGTTGATTAGAGACAGGTTGTGGATATTTTCCGTAATGCCCGAAAGCTTTTCAAACTGGAGTCTAATGTTGTCCGCTTCGTTTTCCATCCCCGCCGAGACCTCCTCGAGTGAGGCGGTGATCTCTTCAACGGACGAAGCGGATGTCTGTGTGCCGTCGGAAAAGCCGAGGCTCGTTGCCGTCATCCTCTCCAGGGATACGGCGAGCTGGGTGGACATTTCAGTCATCTCCCCGACAATATAGCCAAGTTTGTAAAATAGGTCATTGGCGCTTTTTACTATAAGGGCGGCCTCATAGCTCGGGGGTTCCGGAATATTTGTACCCGGAGAGGCGTTCCCGATCTCCCGCGCCACAAGAACATACGGGGCTGCCATGCGGTTTGATAATAGTATGGATATAATGACGGCCGCTGTAATTGAGAACGCGACGGCCAGGGACGCATGTACGCCGAGCGGTATAGATGTTAAAATCTCGGAGGCGTACAGCGCGACGGCGAATACCACCTGATGCAATCCGGTGATAAGGAGCCCAAGGACGAGTATTTGCTTCCGGAGCGTCATCGATGCTTTCTTTTTTTTCATGATCGTTCCTCGGATTTTGATTATTTCTATCTCAATCAGTCCATTGCGGTCACCACCTCTAGCTTGTTACTCGGGTGATTGTATTTGAAGGATCGTTTACGATGAATATATTAGAGTTGTTGCTTTACCAAGTACATTGCGAGCCCCGGCCGTATCGGGGCGTGGCAATCTCATACAGTATCTGGTTTTTTGCCTGTAACTTGTTGCCTTTTTAAGATCGCCACGTCGGCCTGCGGCCTCCTCGCGGCATTTTTGTCAGTTACGTAACAACTTAATTGTATTATTCCAGCGTAAGGGTGAAAAGTCAAGCCGGATTTTCCTGTAGGCAATCCGGCCTTTAAAATGCATTATGGGACACCACGGGCCCTATGAGCCGTAGGCCAGGGGCCGCTTTTACATCCGCGGCCCCGCGGCAATATCCTTTTTCCGGCCCTTACTTCGGCACGAAGAGCGAATTCCCTCCATTAAAGGAGCCGTCCAGCATCATATCCACCACCTGTACGCCGTTCATCATGCCGCCGTAGATGCCGTGCGCGAATTTGGGCTGATAGAGATTCGCTACAGGCGTCTTCATGGGGAGCCGTTTTGGGCCGAATTGCGTAACCAGCGCCGCCATGTCGTAGATGCTGGCGGTGGGCGAACCCGAGTAGCGTGCATAGGTCGCCGGGGTGGATACGTCCGTCAGTTTGATGTGCTTCGAGAGGTTCGGAATGAAGTGCCGCTCTATTATCTCGACGAAGAATTTGGCCCACTTTTCCTTCTCTTCCTTATACCGCTTTTGGTCCTTTTCCCGCCAGTTTGCCCACTCGCCCAGGCCGAACGGCACCCCCCGTATGGTTACGGTATTGGGCGGTCCCGTGACGAGAGACGGTGAAAGGACCGCCATGTGAAAGCAATCCTTAGAGAAGGCGTGGCCGCCTGCCTGGCTTGCGTCGAAGAGCTTCTCCGAAGTGCCCAGTCCGGTCGATATTACGTTGTAAGGGGGCTCCAGGTCCATTTTGGTCATGTCTATTCGGTCATCCAGTCCGAGGGCCACGTTGATCGAGGATGCCGACATTACCACCCCGGCAAGCCTGCGCCTGTAGTCTGCCGAGAGGTTTTCCTCCCCAAGAAGGCGTTTCATTCCCACATTCGGATCGACTGTGGTGATGACGGCGCCGGCGCGTATCATCCCGCCGTCTCCCTTGATCATCACTCCGGAAACCCTTCCGTCTTTCACTACGATGCGCTCCACCTCGGCCTTGAAGCGCATTTCTCCTCCAAGTTTCTGGAAGAGTTCGGACATTTTGGCCGGAAATTCATCGTAATAGCCGTAGGGCCTGAAGCAGCGGGTCATGGAGGAAAGCCTGGCGCCGGCCGCTACAATGGCCGAGGCGCGGCTTGCAGGAACCCCGGAGAAGGCGGTGAAGGTTTCCAGGACCTCCCGGAGTTTTATGTCCTTGATGTTGAAGCGGTCGAGAAGGCCCGCGTAGGTGCGGTTGAGATTGGCCACAACCTTGGG
>MVZN01000100.1 GCA_002069125.1 Spirochaetes bacterium ADurb.BinA120 | reverse complement strand
CAGATAGATGTACACGCCGTCCGCGTGGTTGTCCACCGTGAGGATGTTTATGTCGAGGCCCCGGTCGAAGTAGTCCTTCGTCCTTTGCAAAATGATGTCCATGGCGAGGCGGCTTTCGGCGTGCGTGAGGTCGTCGGCGTACAGCTCGCCCCCCCGGCCCGAGTAGACCAGATGATAGAAGCAGGCGCGGCTTATGCTCTCGCGCTCTATGAAGTCGAAAATACCGTTAAGGTCCTCGTAGTTGCGCCGCGTGAGCGTCAGGCGAAGCCCTACCCTCTGGCCGACGGCAATGCAATGCTCGAAACCCTTCATCGCCTTCGTAAATGCGCCCTTCATCCCCCGAAAGCGGTCGTTGACCTCCTCCATGCCGTCTAAGCTTATGCCGACGTAGGTGACCCCTGCGTCGCGTATGGAACGGGCGGCTTCCCTGTCTACCAGGGTGCCGTTAGTCGAAATTACAGGCCGTATGCCCGAGCTGGAGGCGTGTTCGATAAGTCTAAACAGGTCCTTCCTCATCAAAGGCTCCCCTCCCGAGAAAAGGAGCGAAGGAACCCTGAAGGAAGCCAGGTCGTCTATAAGGGCCAGGCCCTCGGCCGTGTCGAGCTCGCCCGAATACCTCTGGTTGGCCGAGTCGGTGTAGCAATGCACGCAGCTCAAATTGCAGCTTCGTGTGGTACTCCAGACCACAATGGGGCGCCTTTCGCTCGCCAGTAGCTCGCGCCTATGCGGCGCGTTTCCATGGGCGTCGGATGGCGCCTCCGTTCCGTAACGCAGGCCGTCGCCCGTGGACGACCCGCCGCAGTATAGCTTTCCAATGTCGATCATTACATGTACTCCTTGGTCCACTCCTCAAAGTCAGGAGAAAAATATCTCACCCGTTTTTTCTTAAACTCCTTGAGACTCCTCAACACCAGATAGTCCCCAAGGCCCGACCTCTCCTCCAGGGATCTAATAATTTCCTCAAGCTCCTCGTCGCTACGCGCGTGTATCATCGCGAAAAGCGGGTGCTCGAAGCGGCCCGGATGTACCGTCCGCAGGTACAGGTGCGAGATACTCCTGTTCGATAAAAACACGCTTATCGTTTTCTCATCAAAACGGCCGGAGCCGGCCTTCCAGGCCGTCATGGCGTTCGCTCCGTAACCCGCGTTATAATGTTTAAGCACGGCAGCGTACCGCCGCATGATCTTCCTGTTCTTAAGATCTTCTCCAATCGCCACGAGTCGCTCCACGCTCATGCGGCTCTTCGCCCCGGCCACGATATCGTCAAAAGGCCTCCGGGTGATGGGAAGGTCCGTCTGAAGCAAAAGCACGGCCTCCCGCTCCTCGTCCGAGAGCGCGCGCTCATCTTCGATGCCCGAATCTTCCTCGTCGGCGGCGACATCATCATCGTCGTCGTCCTGCTCGTTATCGCCCATCCTTAGCTTGAACCCGATTTTATAGAGCTTCTCGTTTTTGAGGACGAGATGGTCCTTCGCGCGGCAAAGGCGCGCCAGCGCCGCGGCAGTCTCTTCGATCGAGGTCGAGCCGTCGACGGCAAGCGTAAACCAGATATTGTAGAGGTGGTCGCGCAGATAGTTGTGACTCACCCCCGGATGTCCGTTTATCACGGCAGCGGCCCCCTCCACGTCCTCCCCGGCGACGGAGAATGCCACAAGGCTCGAACTGTAGCCAAGCCTGTGGCCGTTGAAGATGGCCGAAATATTTCTAACGATCCGTTTCTCCTTGAGCCGTGAAACGGTCTTTAGAAGTTCATTTTCGTCCAACGACAACTCTTCTGCTATTATCCCAAACGGGTCGGTGGCAAGCGGGATGTCCTCCTGAATGCGGTTGATGATGCGCTCCTCGGCGCGGCTGAAAGCGGTCATGTCCCGGACCTCGTGCGCTTCGGCTCGTACACGCAGTAGGGCTCTTCGGCCATATAGTCTCCGGTGTCATAATAGGCCCTGGCGCGGCAGCCGGCGCAGAAGGCCCTGTATTCGCAGAGGCCGCATTTGCCGCCCAGATCGTCTATCCTTCTAAGCCTCGCAAACAGCTCCGAGTTCTCCCATATCTCTCCAAAGGATTTCTCGAGCACGTTACCCGCAACAAGAGGCAGGTAGCCGCAGGGCTGCACATCTCCCCTGTGCGAGATGAAACAGACGCCGCTTGCGGCCAGGCAGCCCCTTGTCATGGCGGCCATCCCATCGGATTCGTAGCTAACGGTGCGCCCCTCCCTCCTGGCCTCCTGGCGCATGATGCGGTAATAATGGGGCGCGCAGGTGGCCTTAAACTCGAAAGGGGCCTCCTTGGTGCGATGATACAGCCAGGTGAGGACCTCCTCGTACTTCTCCCTGGAGAGCATATCGCTCTGTGCGATCTCTACCCCGCAGCCCACCGGCACCAGCATGAATACGTGTAGCGCCCTGGCGCCACGCTTCTCCGCGAGCTTAAGGATCGCCTCCATCTCATCGACGTTGCGCTTCGTTATGGTGGTGTTGAACTGAAACTCGACGCCCACCTCTTGCAGCAGGCGCGCCCCTGTAAGCGCGCGCTCGAACGAACCGAGAATGCCGCGAAATCCGTCGTGCGAGGCGGCGTCGGCACCGTCAATAGAGATGCTCACGCGACTAAAGCCGGCATTGCGAATTGAGGCGGCAGTATGCTCGTCGATCAGGGTGCCGTTGGTGGCGAGCGCTATTCTCAGGCCTCTGGTTAGGGCATGACGCGCTATCTCGAAGAGGTCGGCCCTGTAAAGGGGCTCGCCCCCCGTGAGCACCAGAATGGGTTCCGCAAACGAGGCAATATCGTCGACCACCGCTAGCGCCGAGGCCGTGTCGAGCTCGCCCTCATAAATCAAATCGTCGGCCTCGGCGCGGCAGTGCGCGCAGCGCAGATTGCAGCGCCTGGTCAGCTCCCAGAATACGAGCCTTGGCCTGTCCTGTGGCATCCTCATTTTTTAAACAGCTCCTCTATTATGCGCGCCGCCTCACCGGCCCCTTCGCGGCCCCGGTGGCCCTTCGCCCTGGTCTGATAGCGCTTGAGGTAGGCGATTGGGTTGTGCAGCGTCTTCGTCATGATCTGCCGGGTAAGGTCCTCGATCACGTGGAAATCTTCGTCGGAAATATGTTTCAGCCTGCGCCTGCGGTAGCGGGCGAGCTCATTCCGGCGTATCTCGTCGAATTCGTTTTGTATCTTCACTATGGCGGGAACGACGACAAGCCCCTCATACCATTCGTAGAATTCCTCGGCGCTGGCGCGGATGAATCCCTCGGCGACATCGACCTCCTTCAGGCGATGCTTGAGGTTTTCGTCCGCTATGGTTTTCAGATCGTCGATGTTGTACAGAAAGACGTTGTCGAGCTTTCCCGCGTCCGGATCGATGTTGCGCGGCACCGCGATGTCGATAAGGAACAGGGGGCGGCTTCCGCGCTTTTTGACAACGGCCTTCATCATCTCGGTGGTTATGATGAATTTGGGGGACGAGGCCGAGGCAATTACGATGTCGGCCCCCTGAGCGGCCATAACGATGTCGTCCAGCGGAACTATATGCGCCTCGCGGTTTATCTCCCCGGCTATGCGCTCGGCATTGGCGAGCGAGCGGTTGGCTATGGTGATTCCGCCGACGCTGAACTTGGTGAAGTATTTCAGTATTAGCTCGCCCATCTCGCCCGCGCCCACAAGGAGCGCCCTCTGGCGCGAGAGATCGTCGAAGATCTTTCGCGCGAGCTCCGTCGCTATATAGGCTATGGACAGCGGATTTTTGGATATGTCCGTTTCGGTGCGGACGCGCTTGGCGGTGCGGAAGGCCTGGTGGAACAGCCTGTTGAGTACCGTTCCGGTCTTCCCGGCGCGCACCGACTTGCCGTAACAGTTCTTCACCTGGAAAAATACCTCGTTCTCTCCGAGGACCATGGAATCGAGGGAGGAGGTGACTGACAGAAGGTGAAGCACGGCCTCCCTCGAATATTTTTTATATACGGCGGGCTCGAACTCTTCCCTGTGAAGGGACGAGACCCCTTCGAGCACGCCCATCACCGACTCGACCGCCGCGTTCATGTCGCGCGTTATGAAATATACCTCGACCCGGTTACAGGTGGAAAGATACACGATCTCGTCGACGCCCTCCGAGCAGGCTTTGTCGAAAAACGCCGGAAGCTCCCCGTCCGCAAGCGTAAAGCGTTCGCGCAGATCGACCGGGGCCGTTTTATGGCTGAGCCCGACAAGACCGATCTCGGGCCTGTTCTCGATGTCCTTCATTTGAAGCCGTGGAACCCCATGGTAATGTAGATATTGGAAAACATGAAGATGAACATGAGCACGGCGAAAAGCAGTGCGTTCACCTGGCTCGCCCTGTGGGGATTGACGCGCCCCCCATGGCGCAGCCGGAAAAGCCCGAGTATGACGGCCCACGACACATAAAGGATGATCTCTTTTGGGCTTCCCTGATAGGGCGTCGCGAACAGCACGTAGGAGGCAAAGGCCCCCGTTACGAGCCCCAGGGAGAGCAGCGCAAAGGAGCGCGCAATCGCCCAGCGATTGAAGTTCTCTATCGATTCGAGCGTCGGAAGGCGGAAGACGAAGCGCATGGACGTCTTTTTCTTTAGCTGCCACTCCATGACCAGGTAAAGCACCGAGCCCGCAAAGCTCAGAAAAAAGAAAATCTCCCCCAATACCGCTATGACGATATGAATCGGAAGCAGCCAGTGCCAGTCGTCGACCGCTATCCCCCTTTTAGAGTCCAGAAACGGGACCGAGATCAGGAGCACCAGCGTGATGAAGGGGACGGCAAGCACGGTAAACGACCACCACTGGGCCCTCCATCGCGAAAAGTACAGGTAGACCAGAAGTATTATGACAATGGACGCCATAAGATAAAAATACCACCAGATCGTAAACGCCCCTCTTGCCACCCCCTCGCCGGAATGAAGATGGAAGCGGACCGCCCCGAGCGCGAAAAAAGCGGCGATGGACGCCGAAAGAAGCCATTTGGCCCGAGCGCGGTGTCTGACATCGTCGGTGTGCAGGGAGTAGAGGCTCAGCGCCGACGAGCAGAAAAACAGCGCCAGGGTGATTATAAAAAGGGTTTCGAACATTGCATAGGCCTTCCCGGTTTTTCACTGCCCCGCGGTAGGGTGCTCTCGAAAGACGCGGCCTTTCGGCCCCGGCTGTACATCTCAATATACCACATCCGTGTACAGGTTTAATAACAAGTAATTTTTTATGCGGAAATACCTCCGGTTGATTCGGTTTGCGGCTTCGAAAGGCCTTTCAATACCCGCTTGACATTCCTTCTTCCGTGGATTAGTGTTTAATGCCCTGGTATCATTAGGGAGCTCGACACGCTTCACAGGAAACCCCGGGAATGACGGAATCCAGGCTTATAATACTTCTGGTAGAGGACGACACCATAATCGGCTCTTATATATCGGAGATTCTGGAAGAGGGCGGCTATGAAGTTCTAAAAACCGTCTCCAGCGGGGACGAGGCCCTGGCGGCGGTAGCGGCGCTCCGACCCGACCTGGTGCTCATGGATATCTCACTCTCCGGCGGCATCGACGGCATAGAGACGGCAAAGCTGCTTAAAAAACGGTACGGCCTGCCGGTCGTTTTCATCACCGCCCATTCGGACAGAGACACAATCGAACGCGCCCGCGACTCCGATTGCTATGGCTATGTCCTTAAGCCGATCGTTGACGCCCAGGTATACGCGGCCATCGAGATGGCGACGCGCCGCAGCCATCTCGAAGCCAAGGTGAAGGCCAGCGAAGAGGAGCTGCGTATGCTCTCCGCGCATCTGCAGACGGCTATCGAGGAGGAGCGCCAGCGCCTATCGCGCGAGATTCACGACGTTCTTGGACAGATGCTCACGGTACTCCGCATCGACCTGTCATGGTTGATCAGACAGATCCCCCCCGGGTCCGCCGACATCTCCTTCAAGGCCTCCTCGGCGCTCGCCATGACCGACGACATCATCCGGAATGTCAGGCGCATATGCTCGGAATTGCGACCGGGGGTCCTGGACGACCTGGGCCTTGCCGCCGCCATCGAGTGGCAGGCGCGCGACCTCGAAAAGCGATCGGGCATACCGTTCGAGATAATCGTTCCCGAAAACGACTCGTTCGTTACGGACACGAGGGCCGTGGCCCTTTTCAGGATATTCCAGGAGGCCGCGACAAACGTTCTCCGCCACGCCTCCGCCTCGCAGGTGCGGGTTGAACTGAGCGTCGCAAACGGCGAGGCGCGCCTTGTGGTATGCGACGACGGCGTCGGCATTCCGGAGCACAAGATATACGACCCCTCCTCCTTCGGGCTGATGGGCATTCGCGAACGCAGCCGGCATTGCGGCGGCGACTGCGCCATCTTCGCGGGAACGCCCGGAGGTACGACCGTGGATGTCAGAATTCCGCTGGACCCAATCCATGAATAAACCCGCGAATGCAGCTATTTATCCACATACCGGGCAGGCCATGGGGAGGAGGCCATGAAGGGAACGGTGAGCATCATCATCGCCGACGATCATCCGGTGGTTCGCGCCGGGCTGAGGCAGATTCTCGCCGAATCGGGAGAGATTCGGCAAATCGCCGAAGCGAGCGACGGCCAGGACCTCCTGGAAAAGCTCAAGAAAACCAGGTACGACATTATACTGCTCGATATAACCATGCCGGGCCGCAACGGGCTCGAGATATTGAAGGAGCTTCGCATTCTGTACCCCTCGACGCCGGTGCTGGTTCTCAGCGTCCATCCCGAGGAGCAGTATGCGCTCAGGGTGATACGCTCCGGCGCCGCCGGCTATCTGACCAAGGAAACGGCGCCGGAAAACCTGCTCGAGGCGATACGGAGGATCCTCGGAGGAAAAAAATACATCACGCCGGAGATCGCCGAGATACTGGCCGCCTCCCTCGACGGGAAGGGGGATTTAGCTCCTCACCTCAGGCTGTCGGATCGTGAGTTCGAAACGCTCCGCATGATAGCGCAAGGTAAAAGCCTTACCGAGATCGCTGGAGAGATGTTCCTAAACGTCAAGACCATCAGCACCTACCGTCGTCGAATTCTGGACAAGATGAACATGAAGTCCACGGCCGAGCTTGTAAATTATGCTGTAAAAAACGGGCTGGTCGGTTGAACCGATTACAAGCCGTGTAGGAATTTCTACACCGTCGCGCTCCGTTTTCTGACAGAATTTTCTCCCATCCTCCACGTCAAATTTATCCCCATCCCCCTTGCGCTTCACGGGCGCGCGGTCTACTGTTCACGAAATGGGCATTAGGATGAGAGCATTCATCGTTGAGGATTCCGGACTGGTTACTGCATATCTGGTGGAGTTGCTGAAAGGCATGGGCTGTGTGGAGATCGTCGGCGCCGCGACGAATCCCGCCCATGCCATCGCGGGTATCGCAGCAACCTCACCGGAGGTCGTAATACTCGACCTGCGGCTTAAGGGTGGGTCCGGGATCGAGGTGCTGCGGAGCATAAAAAAGGATCCTCGCGCCCCCGCCGTAATAGTGCTAAGCAATTACACATCCACTGAGTACATGGAAACCTGCCGCGAGCTGGGGGCGGAATATTTCTTCGACAAAGCCCTCGAATTCGACCGCGTGGCGGAGGCGCTCCTGGAGCTTTGCGGCGGGGATTGATCCGCCTCGGGCCGGCCCATGGTCCGCGAAAACCGACGCCTTCCGCCGCCCGCCCTATTCGACCGAACGCGAATTATTCCGAAAATATCCACTCTTTCGTCGGTCAAAAAATGACGATTTATTTTGACGGCCCGCCCCCTTTGCGCTATATTGTCAATACTACCGAATGGTAGTAACCTTCCAACTATTCCACTAAAACGGTTGACGATTCCTCCCGGAATCGTCTTTTTTTTTTACCTCGTTTCGCGTTACATTCCGGTCTACCGACCGGCCGGTGCGCATTCGATTGAACGCCGGCGCGTACCATTTTTGGCCCGAAAGCCGAAAATTAGTTGTTTCGGCATGAACATCCGCTACAATTGTATCATGTTCGATATTCGAGAATATTATGGAGATGTGCACGACGGCGGGAGCGTTCCCATGGAACAGTGTCCGGCCGAGATCGAAGAGGACATCTCCACCGACATCGACAAGCTGCTGCGCTCCAGTTTCGACTCCCTCTACGCCAGGGACCGCTTCCGGAACGGGCAGGCTTCCGTGGAGATACTACATCCCAGACATCCATATCAGGGAAACCGGACGCTATTGAAAGGGCCGGACCACATGCGCTATCTGCTTTCCCTGTACCCGCGGAAAAGCGACCTCGACAATCTGAAGATGCTGGTGCTTCGCCCCCGCCACATAGAAGCGGGCGATACAGAGCTCATGGCCCTGTACCTGAGGCGAGGCGGAATCCTCGTATTCTATCTGCATCACCCCTGTCTATTCACGGTGGGCAACTCCAGCTTTGGGGAATACTCCGAGTTTCTTTCATTCGAAATTGCCGAAACTTTTTTAAACGGCGCACCGCCCCCCTGGTGCGGCCCCAAGGGCGACATCAGCATCCCGCCCCTCTGGTACGCGCTGTCCATTGTCAGCCGTTCGGACGATGATCGTATCGATAAATTCTTCATCCGGCGCGACAGCCCGGAGAACCCCGAGGTCTCCCGTCAGATAGATGAGATATCCTTCTACTACTCCCGGAACGGGTATTGAAAGGGCTGGCTGACTACCATACGCATACTTCGTTATGCGGGCATGCCGAGGGCAGCCCAGACGATTTCATCCGGGCGGCGGCGCGCGCCGGACTCTCCGAGATAGGCTTCTCCGATCACGCCCCACTGCCGGAAGGCCTCCGCGAGGGAATCACCATGCGTCCCGATCAGACCGAGGAGTATCTCTCGATCATCGAGTCCGCACGGGAGCGCCACGCCTCCTCGATAGCGGTAAAAACGGCACTCGAGGTCGATTTTCCGTTTCATCCGAGCTTCGACCGGCGCTACCTCACCGACAGGCGCATCGATTATCTGATCGGCTCCTGCCACTTC
>MVZN01000099.1 GCA_002069125.1 Spirochaetes bacterium ADurb.BinA120 | reverse complement strand
GAAAATATGAGCGTCGAGAAGATTTCCCGAATTACCGGTTTGGATGCAGGCGAGATAGAAAGACTTAAAGAGGGCATCTGAGTCCGCTACGCTGATTATAGGCCGTGGCGCTGATCAAATCCCCCCGGCTCCGCCGTGCCCCCTTCAAAGAAGGGGGCTATTATTCAGGATACTTTTCGCGGAAGATTAAAGCCTTTATTCTTTACAACAGCAACACGTTTTCTCGATAAGGCTCCCCTTTATCAAAGGGGAGCTGCCAGAGGCTCTGGGGATTTTATACAGGCCAATCGGCACAGCATGACGCTGTTCAAATCCCCCCGGCTCCGCCGGCCGGCACAGAAGCGCCCTCACCCCGGCTCCGCCGCGCCCTCTCCCGGAGGGAGAGGGCTCCTATAGAGGATACTTATGAGTTTATGCTTCAGAACCCGTTCTCTTGCAGAACTCCCCCTCTCCTCTCTTCCAATCTTAATGGGAGAGGGGGGCGGGGGGTGAGGGGATTCCCCTGACAAAAAACGGCAGCCCGATGGGCTGCCGTTTTTTTCGTGATCTAAGCGCTCTCAGGCTTCCAGCGCTCCGGTGAAGATCTCCGGGCTCGCCTTTATGACGGCAGCCTCGCCGCCGAGCAGCCCCTCTATCCTTCCGAAGTATTTGGGGAACTCCATGCCGATATAGAACTGCGAGGAGAGCACCTTGCCGGAATAGTACGCAGCCTCGGGATTGTCCGCCAGAAGCTTGTTTAAGTCCGCGCCCTTGGCGTCGCCCACGAGGGCCTTTCTCTTGGGGATGGTGATGGTGAGCATCCACAGGTGAGCCCAAGCCATGGCGAGCATGTACATGGCCTGCTGGAGGGGCGTGGCGTTCATGAAAAGGTGCATGAACTTGCCGCCGGCCATCTGGCCCTTCATCATCTCGATTACCTCGTCGAGCTTCGCCATGCCTCGTACGACCAGATCGATGTACTTGTCCTCTACGACGCCTTTCGCCTTTTTGGCGACCTCGTCGACGCGCTTCTTCCACGCGTTGTAGTTGAACTGCTCGGGGTTCATGAGGATCTTGCGCATGGTGAGGTCCATGGACTGGATGCCGTTGGTGCCTTCCCATATCGGAAGGATCTTGGAATCCCTCATGTACTTCTCCACCGGATAGTCGGAGCAATAGCCGTAACCGCCATAGCACTGGACCGCCTCGGAGGTTATCTCGACGCCCTTGTCGGTGCAGCCGGCCTTGCATATCGGAACGAGGAGCTCGACCTGACCGTTGGCTTCCTTCTGTGCATCGCCTTCCAGAACCGTGGACAGGTCGATGTTGTAGAACATGTAATAGATGAGGAAACGCTGTCCCTCGAGGTGCGATTTCATCCACAGCAGCATGCGGGCAATGTCCGGATGCTGGATGATGGGAACGAGCGGGGCCTCGGGGTTAAGCATCTGGGTGACATGCGCTCCCTGCAGCCTTCCCTTGGTGTAGGTGATGGCGTGCATATAGCCGGCGGAGGCGTTGCCCTGTCCCTGAATGGCGACGCCCATGCGGGCAAAGTTCATCATTTGAAACATGATCTTCATCCCCTTGCGCTCTTCTCCCAGCAGGTAGCCGATGCACTTGCCGTTGTCGCCGAAGGCGAGCTGCGAGGTGGACGAACCGGGTATGCCCATCTTGTGCTCGATGCCGGTGCAGGTGACGTCGTTGAACTCGCCGAGCGAGCCGTCCTTTTTCACGAGGTACTTGGGAACGATGAAGATGGAGATACCCTTTGTGCCCCTGGGATCGCCCTCGATGCGCGCAAGCACGGGATGAATCATGTTCTTGTAGTAGTCGTTCTCTCCGGAGGAGATGAAAATCTTCTGGCCGGTGATCAGATACGTGCCGTCGGCCTGTTTGACGGCCTTGGACTTCAGGTTCCCAACGTCGGAACCGGCTTCGGGTTCGGTGAGGCACATGGTTCCGCCCCACTCCCCGGTCATCATCTTGGGTATATAGGTGTGCTTTTGCTCCTCGGTGCCGAACACCGCGATAAGTTCCATCGCGCCGTGCGAGAGTCCGGGATACATGCCAAGGGGATAGTTGGCCGCGCACATGTACTCCATTACGGCCGAGTTAATGACGACGGGCATGCCGCTTCCGCCGTGCTCGGCCTCGTCGGAAAGGCCGAAAAGGCCGGCCTGGTAATAGGCGTCCAGGACGGGCTTGTAGCATGGAGGAATCGTCACTTTCTTAGTCTGCGGATCGTACTTGCATCCGCCTTCCTTGTCGCCCAGATCCGCAGTCGGATAGATCTGCTCGATCGCGATCTGCTCCGCCAGGTCGAGGGTCGCCTCGAAGGTGTCCTTGTCGAAGTCGGCGAATTTGGGATACTTGTTCAGCTTGTCCGCCTCGAGGGCCTCGAAAAGCACAAAACGCACGTCCCGAGAATCAACCAATGGATTTAAAGCCATGATAACCTCCTGCAAGTTATAAAAATTCATTTACGAAGAAAGACGGGGAGCCCGCATACACACCCCAGGGCGCGGGCGCCCAAATAACATTGACAACATTCTTATATTTAAATAAGAATCCCCACAACCGCGCATTGCGGCGAATAACGGCATCCGCCTTATTCGCTGGGTAGAACAGTAAAAACAAGGCCATGGATGTCAACTTGAATTCATTCTTTTTTGCATATTTTAGGCTTTTTTTGCCCCATCAATCATCATTTTGAAGGATATAATATACTCTATATTTCATATATATTTTATATTATTCATATAGCATCCCGCCCTCCCCCACGCGGCGCACGCCCCGGAGAGAACGGGACGGCGTGTAACGGACGATGGGGAAGCGCGGCCGTTGGGACCGACCGCGAAACGGAGGCCGATGAAGCACGATAAATACTGGATAGCGCTCGACCAGGTGAAGGGAGTGGGCCCGGCCATGATGCGGGAGATCCACGACGCGCTCGCGGGGCCGGGGCTTTCCATCGTCGATCTCTTCTCGCTCAGCGCCGAGGAGATGCGCGCCGAACTCTCGCTTCGCGAGCAGGCCGCCTCGGCCGTAGAGGCCGCGCGCGGGAGGCTTTCGCTCGTCGAGGAGGGGTATTTCAAACTCATCGACGCCGGCATAGAGATCGTCCTGTTCTTCGAGGAAGGCTATCCGGAGCGCCTCTCCCGGCTCATGAAGAACGAAGCGCCGTCCATGCTGTTCACGTACGGCAATCGCTCGCTCTTCGGCGAAAAGGCGGCGGCCGTGTTCGGCGAGAGGAGCGTAAGCGAGAAGGGCGAACTTATAGCCTATCACTCCGCCATGGAGCTTGCGCGCCATCGAATCGTCGTGGTCAGCGGCTTCGCGAGGGGCGTCGGCCTGATAGCGCACCGCTCGGCGCTGGAAAGCGGCGGGGGGACCATCGGGGTGCTTCCATACGGCTTTTCGTGGCTTAAAATGCCCGATTCGCTCAAAGAGGTCTACAACCCCGACTCCATGCTGCTCGTCTCGCCCTTCGGTCCGGAGATCGAATATTCGACCTTCAACGCCTATCGGAGAAACAGGCTGGCATGCGCGCTTTCGAGGGCCGTATTCATCGTGGAGTCCCCGGCGGAGGGTGGAATATTCGAGGCCGCCAAGTCGGCCAGCTCGCTCGGCGTGCCGCTTTACGCCACGGAATACGCCGATTACCCCGACACGGCCGCCGGCAACCCCTCCATCATGCGGGAGTTCGGCGCAAAGCCGGTGAGGGGCCGCATCGTAAATAATGCGCTCCTGCCGAACCTCGACCGCCTGATAGCCGACGTGAAGTTCGGCGAATGATGTATCCCGGGCGGGACCGCCATCGCCGCCCGGGAAACGCGTCATTTCACCGCGTCGGGGAAGAAGAGGGGCGAACCGTATTTGGCGACACCGTATTTTTTGATGAGCGCCTGAGTCTCGGCCGAAACCATGAAGTCCGCAAAGGCCTTAGCCCCGGCCGTGTTCACACCGGGCCATTTCGCCTCGTTCACCTCTATGACATGATAGATGTTTAAAAGATCCCTGTCGCCTTCCCTGAGAATCTCGAGCGCCAGGGTCTTCTTCATGGCGAGATATGTGCCGCGGTCGCTAAGGGTGTATCCGGACTTTTCCGAGGCCATGGACAGGGTTTGCCCCATCCCAAGCCCCGTCTCGTGGAACCACTTTTTCCCTTTTGCGTCTATGCCGGCCGCCTTAAACAATTTCATTTCTTTGACGTGTGTGCCCGAATTGTCGGCGCGGGAGATATATATAGCCTCCTTAAGCGCGAGTTTTTTAAGCGCCTCCATGGCCGATTCCGAAGTCTTAATGCCGGCCGGGTCCTTTCGCGGACCCACGATGACGAAATCGTTGTGCATTACAATCCGGCGGTTCTTTCCGAAACCCGCGTCGACGAATTTTTTCTCAGCGTCGGGCGAATGGACCAGCAGAACGTCGGCCTCGCCGCGTTCCCCCATGGCCATGGCCTGCCCCGAGCCCACGCCTATCGGCTTGACGAAATATCCCGTTTTTTTCTGGAAGATCGGAATTAGCTCGTCGAGCAGCCCCGAATCGAGGGTGCTGGTCGTCGTGGCCAGAATTATCTCCTTCTCCTTCCCCCGGGCGCCAGCCGGAAGCGCCATAAGCCCGGCAAGCGCCGTAATAACCGCGCATAGAGCCATCCTTTTGATAAAACCCCTCATTAAAACCTCCTCTATGATCAGCTAAATATCGAAAGGCTTCCCGGAAGGCCGAGACCGCCGGGAGGCCATGTATGTGGATTCGCCCCCGGTGGCGTTGCCTCGGCCGGAGAGAAAATCACCCTCCCCTTCCAAAAATTTGCATCTCCGGGGCTCAATCGACCGCAAGCATCACGTTGGACGCCTTTATCACGGCGTAGACTTCTTTGCCCTGCGAAAGACCCAGGGAGTCGGCGGACGTTTTTGTGATAATCGATACGACCTCCGTCCCTCCCGGAAGCTCCACCACGACCTCGGTGTTTACGGCACCCTGGGTTATGGCCTTTACTTTTCCCTTGATCATGTTGCGCGCGCTTATCTTCATTTTATGGCCTCCGAACGCGTTGGATTTATCGGCATGATGTAATGATAGGCCATTTGCCCATAAAAATCAAGATTCTTAAATCGCAGAACCACACTCAATCGTCCAACTTAAACCTTACGGGGAGCCTTATGCGGCAGCGCATGGGGACGCGCTCCTTCGTGAGGGCCGGGCGAAAGCGGATGCCCCTGGCCCATTCTATAACCGCCGAGTCGAACTCACGGCCCAGCGATTTTACGATGCGTCCGAAGACCACGGCGCCCGTCTCGTCTATTCCGAGCTCTATGACCACCACACCCTCCACGCCGGCCTTGCGCATGGAGTCGGGATATCGGGGCAGCCGGCTGAACACCGGCCTGGGCGGAAGCGCCGTGTCGGAGAGGGCCTCGTAGCTTCCGTCCTCGGAGCCGAACTCCTGCGGCTTTTCCTCGGGGAGTTTTACGTCCGGAACCGCCGCGTCCGAGAGCGCAATGTCCGCCTGGGTCTCCATTCGCGAGAGCCGAAGCTCCACCATCTCGAAATCTTCGAACGAGGCGAAATCCCTGGCCTCAAAAGACTCGCTCCAGCGCACGGCGAATAGCATGCCGAACAAAACCACAAACGATACGAGCGACCACAATAGAGGAGGGCGCAGACGAACGTAGCGGACGATGTCGCCGGCAAGGGCGGCCGCCGCGCTCATCGGGACTCCCTCCTCGACAGGAGCACGATGTTATACACCCCGGCCTCTCTCAGCGTCTCCATCGCCTCGTTCACCCGCCGGTATGGAAGGTTTGTGTCCGCGCCTATCATGGCCCGCACGTCCGGATTGTCCGCCGCGCGGTACTTGGCGGTCAGATAAAGCGCCTCGCTGTCCATCCGCTCGCCGCGGACGTAACAATCGCCCTTCGCGTCCAACCACACGTGGAAATACTTTTTCGTCTCGCTCTCCGTGGCGCGCGCCTCCGGAAGCATGACCGGGATATTGCGCTCGATATCGATAGTGCTCGTTAGTATGAAAAAAACAAGCAGGATGAAGGCGATGTCCGCCATCGACGGAAGCGGAATGATACCTTTAGGCTTTTGTCTTCGCTCTATAAGCATCGCGCTAACGCTCCATCCTCATGGAGAGCCTGCTTATCCCCGCGCTCTTCACCGCGTCGATGGCCTTTACCGCCCCGCCGTAGGGAAGCTCTCTCGAGAGTTTAAGCAAAACCACAAGCTCCGGCTTCTCCGCGCGTCTCTCCGCAAGCAGGCCCTGGAGTTTGTCCATCTCCGCGCGTTTGCCGTCCAGCGTCATGGAGCCGTCCTTTCGGACCTCCAGCGTGGCCACGTCGGCGGCGGAGACCACCGTGGCCGGCTTCGTGGTGTCCGGAAGCGAAAGGTGCAGGCCGTCTTTAAGAAGGAAGATGGAGGTGACCAGGAAGAAGATGATTAGCAGAAAGGCCACGTCCGACATCGAGGCGATGGTTATCTCGCCCGTGGGCTTTGCGCCGCGCTTAATCCGCACCATTCTCACGCACCAGCATCTCTACGATATCCGAGGCGAGCCGCTCTATCTCCGCCACGAACGACTCCACCCTGTGCACGAAATAGTTGTAAAACGCCAGAAGCGGTATGGCGACAATAAGCCCCGCCTCCGTGGTCACCAGCGCCTCGTAGATGCCGCCTGCAACGAGACGCGCGCTCACCTGGTCCGCGGCCGCTATGCTCTGAAAGGCCGAAATCATCCCCGACACGGTGCCCAGAAAGCCGAGGAGCGGCGCGATGTTTCCTATGGCCGAAAGGATGTTAAGCCCCTTCTCGAGCGCGGCCACCTCTATGGCGCCGCCCGCGCCTATCGCCTTCTCCACATGGTCCAGGCCGAGCTTGCGGAGTTTAAGCCCCTTTCCCAGCACCCGCGCTATGACGAGGTCCTTCTCGTTGCACAGACGCTCAACATCCTCCAGCGTCCCGCCGTCTATAAGGGCGTCGAGCTCCACGATGAATTCGCGCGGGTTGAGGTTCATTCTTCTATAATAGATAAACCTCTCTATTACGAAGCCCATCCCCACGGCCGCGAGGATAAGAATGGGCCACATGAACACGCCGCCCCGGACAAACCAGTCGTACAGGGAGATGCTCTGCGTGTTCCCATTTTCCGGCTCCGCCTGAAGGGTATCGGCGGGCTTTTCGCCGGGGGCCTTGCCCGTAGAGGGCGCCTTTTCGGAGTTTTCGACCGCGTTACCGGCCGGCTCCACCGCGAACAATGGACCGGGAGACGAAAGACCGGCCGCGAGAATGGCAAGCGCGGCAAAAAATGAACAAATCTTTTTAACTGTCATTTGGAGATCACTCGTTATAGCGGAATATGGGCGCCCGCGGCATCGCCGCGGGGCCGGACCGTCAGTCGATCGGCGGCGCTTTGGATTCCCTGCCGAAACCGATCTGGTAAAAGTACCAGCCCATCACCAATATGACAAGCGCGAATCCCGGAATAAGTATAAAAAGCCCCGGGTCGCGCGTGGCGATTATGTAGAGCTGCGGGCGCGTTTCCTTGAGCAGCTCGGCATAGTGGTAGTTGTGTTCCTTGTTGCAGGTTTCGTCCGCCGGATTTTGCGCTATCGGCGCGCCCGATTTCTTCCTTTTCTGCATGTCGAGCTGCAGAAGGGCTCCGTTCATGGAAATCGAATGCAAAAACTCAAGCGGAACGGTTCTTTCCACGCCGTTTTTCATAAAGCTCAACTCAACGGTGGTCTGCCTTATCCTGTCCGCGAGGAGCGAGCCTTTGTCGAAAAATTCGTTTTTTACCGATTTAACCGTAAATTCGCCCGTGCCCGCAAGATCGAGCACCACCCCTTCCTCAATCGGCGCCTTCTCCTGGGTAAGCGCGGTGAATGTAAGCAGGTGCCCCGAAAGCATCCCTATAAACAGCAGATGGATGATGGAGGGCGACAAAAGCACCATAAAGCGTTTTGCCGGCATGTCCGTGCGCCGGGGCCAGAGCGCCATGACGCGCCGCAGGGTGCAGGCCGCGGTGTTCAAGCCTAAAAGCGCGAAGGCGAAAAAGAGCGCCGGAAGCCACCAGGTAGAAGAAAGCGCCCCAAGGCCCTTTTCGGAAAACCAATCCTGAACGCGCACGCCGTTCAGCGAATCGAAGAGCTGGTATTCCGCCGAGGCGTAGAGGGAGCCTATCCACATGATAACGGCCACGGCGAGGAGCAGCCAGAAGGCTATGCGAAGGTCCCCGATTATATCCAGAAAGCGTTTCATCGCCTAACCCCCTATCCGCGGGAATCCCATCTCGTGGAGATGAGAACCTAAGCTGTTAAAGGCCACCACAAAGAAGCCGGCGGCCGCGTACCAGGACTTCTCGCGCGCGCCCCAGCGGGGCAGAAAGCGAAGATGCAGATACGCAGCGAAATAGCACCAGATTACCGCCGATTGCAGGTGCCGCGAGCCCCAGCGGAAGGTCGTGGCCCAGCCTATGTAGGCCCACAGGGCCCCTGTAACCTGGGCGACGCTGTACAGTACGAAGCCCCACACTATGAGCGAATGGTAGTTGTTCGTCACCCTTTTGGTAAAAATCCCCACGGCTGCAAACCAGCCCGCTAAATAAAAACAGGCCTGCCCCGTCACCTCGGTGAGAAAAAAGATGTTGGCCCACACGGTAAGCTTGTTGGGCGTGGGGGGAATAAGCCCCTTTGGATAGACCAGGGCCAGGACGGCGAAGAGGAAAATTGGCGCGGCTGCCGACTCCCATGCCATCTCGCTGTCGGAGAGAAGCTTAGACAGAATGACAGCTAAGGCCATCCCCCAGGATATAAGGAAGAGCCCGTCGAACATTCCATTGGGGATGAATATGCCCGCTATCCATCCGCGCGTCACCTGATAGGCGGTGTGGACCACAAACCCCGAGCACAGCGCGGCGAACGAACCCCTGCCCTTGCCGGCAAGATGAAGGAGGAAGGCGGCGGCATACATGGCCGCCGCCGCGTAGAGAAGAGCGTGAATTGTCATCTATTTTACATCCTCGATCAGCATTATATGGGTAAGCCCCCAGATGTCCCTGTCTACATAGTAATCGTTGATGGGCCCGAGCAGTGGACCGGCCTCGGGCTTTTTGCCGTCTAACTTGTCGATGAGCATCATGGCCTTGCCGTCCTTTGTATTGAAAATCTCAGC
>MVZN01000098.1 GCA_002069125.1 Spirochaetes bacterium ADurb.BinA120 | reverse complement strand
GCCGGGCAGACCGCGCGAGATCTTCAAGGGTCGCTACCGGGCCGATGCGCGGGGCCGCTTCCGTATAGACTACACTGTCCCCTCGCGCCAGGTGGTGCGAAGCGACGGCAGGGTCTTCGAGTGGTATTATCCAGACGAAAGGCTGCTCTATTACAGCGAGTCCCCCAAAAACGAGGGCAAAGGCCCGGAATTCAATCCGCTCGAGGGCATTGAGGAGGCACTCGAATCGCGCTTTACACTTTCCGGGGGCGCTTGGCGACTCTATGGCTTTTTCAGGCCGCTGCGGGTGTATCATCTTCATGACGCGAAAACCGGCCTCGACATCGAGGTGCGGGTGGACCCGTCCATAAGGGCGGTCATCGAGAAAACTGTGCGCGACCGGCGCGGCTACGAGCTTATCCGAGAGAGCTATCGGGGACATCGCAAGCTTGGAGAAATATTCTTCCCTTCGAGGGTAAGCGTAACAACCCGCACGGCGAGGGGGATCACCTCCAACATCACCGATTACGCCCGCGTCATCGTTAACGGCCCCATGCCCGACGCCGTTTTCCGCGCCGACTACCCGCGCACCGTGACGAGGAGGAGGCTCGGTGAATAGGAAGGTCCGCCTCGCCGCGCTTGTCGTAATAGCGTTCGCTCTTGGCTCCACCGCTCGGGCCGCTGAGCTCGTACTTGTAGGATCAAGCATCGATATAGATTTAAAGAAGATAACGGGGGGAAGGCCGCTGGATACCGGCCGCGCCGAGCTTCAGGCTCTGGCCGCCGCGATTACCGATGAATACCACCGCCGGGGATACACCACGAGCCATGTCGAGAGGGTCTCGGTGCGCGCCGACGGCGTCGTAGAGGCGCACGTGCGCGAGTCCCGAATCGTGCGTGTTTCGGTAGGCGGCGTCGGCGAACGCGAGGCCGCGCAGATCGGCGCGTTCCTCGTCCCGAAGACGGGCGAGCTTTACAACCGGAACATCCTCAATGGCCGGATGGACGCAGCGCGCGGGAGGTTCAATCTCGACTCCATCGTGGCCCGCCCGATAAATTACGAGGGCACGGGCGACGTGTTCCTTTCGGTCAGCGTTCGCCGCTTCGACCCCGGAAGCCTTTACGGCGGAATTGGGATGGACCCCATATACGGCATCATGCCGCGTTTGGGATGGCGCCTGCCGCTTGCCCCCTCGTCTTTCGATCTGAAGGCGCAGGCCGGCCTCCGCGACCGCCTCCGCAAGGCGGAAGCGGTCGCGCGCTATACGCGGAGCCTCGGCGAGGGCTACTCGTCCATTTTTGTCGGAGCCGACGGCGGCATGAGCGTTGAGCGATGGGAGACGGCCGGGCGCGATTATACCGTAAAGAGCGGCGCCGCCATCCTTGGCATGGGTTTCGCCGCGGACCTTCCGGGCCCAATCCTCGCCTGGCTGAAGCTATACGCCCGGGGCGTATACGCCTCTCTGGAGGACTATGGCCGCAAGGGGGCATCGGGCCTGAACAGGGAGGCGCAGGGCGTGGCTGACCTGCTCGTCTCCGACAGGTTTTACATTATCGAAAAGCGCGATGCGGTCTCGTTTAATGCGACGGTAAGCTTCGGGGCGGGCGACATCGAACCGGGCGGCCGTCTTTCGGCCGAGTCGCGCCTCGGCGTACCCCTTCGACCCTTTTCGGTCCTAAGGCTGATTCCTCGCGCATCGGCCTATTATACCGATTCGCGCGAGCGCTTTTATCTTCGTTACGTCTTCGACGGCGAGCTTATGGGATTCGCCGGCGATTTCAGCGCGGCGCGATGGAGGCTTGTGGCAGGGCTGGACGCCGAGTTCGAAATAGTCCCCTCCTTTTTCTTCGCCGGTCCCTTTGTAAACGCCGGGCGATTTCTCGACGAGGAGGAGCGAAAGAGGAGCGCAACCGGAATCGGCGCCCGCGCCTCGCTCGAGTACCGCTCCACCATGGCGTCGATCTCGTACGCCTGGGACGCGTCGGCCGGACCCTCGAAGGGGGGCGTCTATGTGTCCGCCGAGAGCGTGTTTTAGAGCGCTTTGCCATTACAAACGCCTGCCGGCCCCATCGATCGGCTTCCATTTACCTGTAAGGAAACTTCCATAAGCGGGCGGGATTCCCCGACGGTTTTGCAAGCTCCACCTCCCGCCCCCTGTATTTTATCGAGAGAGGGGGGAGCCCGCGTAATATTTTGTTTGCATTATTCCTTTTTGGACATATAATTATAATGTCAGCAAGCTTTGATGATTTTTGGTCGAAAAGCCCTTTAAAATACCGGATGAAATGCATGAACTGGCTCTCCCGACAATCCATTAGGGCGCAGCTTTCCATCCTTGTGGCCTCGTGCATACTGCCCGCCCTTATCATTATACTGTATAGCGGCATCGAGAGATCGCGCCACGCCACGCACGACGCGGAGCGAAACGCGCAAAAGCTCGCGCACGGGATCGCTGCTCACCAGGAGAGCGCCGTGGAGAGCGCCCGCCAGCAGCTCATAACGCTCTCGATGGTCCCGGAAGTAAGACACCCCTCGGGGGCCTGCTCCCGTTTTTTGAGGGAGCTTCTGGAGATAAAGCCCATGTACGCCAACCTCACCGTCGCCGCGCCCGATGGGACCGTAATGGCCTCGGCGCGGCCGATGGATGCCTGCAATATTTCCGAGCGCGAGTATTTTCGCCGCGTCATGACGCGCGGCGAGTTCGTGGTTGGCGACTACATTATCTGCAACACGGTAAAACGCCCTGTCCAGCGCTGCGCATACCCCGTAATGAGTGGCGGAGCTGTTAGATCGGTGCTGGTGGCGGCGATCGACATGACCTATGTGGCGCCTCTCTTCAGGCAGGTTAACCTGCCCGATGGGTCGATGTTCGCCCTCACAGACTATAAGGGCGTAAGAATATATCGCTATCCCGACTCGGAAAAATATGAAGGCCGCCACGATCTCGACTACATCATGAAGACCATGTCCGAGGGGCCGGCGGAGGGCAGTTTTATCGTTAAAGGGGCGGACGGCGTACTGCGCCTTTATGCCTATTTAAGGTTCTATCTTCCGGGGAAAACCGAACCCCTGTATATCCGGGTTGGAATACCGGAGAGCAAGGCCCTCTATGAGTCCAGGTCCCTGTTGTTTAAAAACCTTGCGCTCATCGGTTTTGCCGCAATCGTTGCGCTTTTGCTTGCGAATAAACTGGGGATTTCGGCCATAGTCAAGCCGCTCGAAAGGCTGTCCGCGGCCTCGCGCAGGGTCGGCCGGGGCGATCTTTCGGCCCGGGCGGAAATATCGTATAATAGAGGGGAGGTGGGCCGGCTCGCGCGGGCCTTCGACGAAATGGCAGGCGAGCTCGCCGACAAGGAGCTTGCGCGCGCCAACTACGAGCGCCTGCTCCGCGAATCGGGCGAGCGCTACCGCTCGCTTGTGGAGAACATAAACGAGGTCCTCTTCACCCTGGACAATGACGGAAGGATCACTTATCTTAGCCCCTCGGCCTCCAAGGGGACAAGGTACACATTGCAGGAGATGGAGGGGAGGCTGTTTTCGGATTTCGTCCATCCGGAAGATCTCCCGGGCCTTGCTCAAAGCTTCGAGAAAACCCTTGCCGGCGATCTGGAGCCGCATGAATTTCGGGTAATCGACAGGGATGGCTCCGTAATACATGTGCTTACCTCGAGCCGTCCCCTGATACAGAACGGAAAGACGGTCGGCGTAACGGGGCTTTTAAGCGACATCACCGAACGGAAGCGGAACGAGGAGAAGTTACAGGCCTCGCTTCGGGAGAAGGAGACATTGCTGCGCGAGATACATCACCGGGTGAAGAACAACCTGCAGGTGGTGTCGAGCTTCCTGCACCTTCAGTCGCGCGGTGTAAACGACCCGAATATATTCAAGCTCTTTCAAAACAGCCAGGGGCGCATTCGGAGCATGGCGCTCATCCACGAACAGCTCTACCGCTCGGACAGCTTTTCCGACATAGATTTCGGCAGGTATATAGAGGGACTCGTGCGCTACCTGCACGGAGTGTACCAGTCGCGCGAATTACTCATTACCCCAACCGTGCGCTCCGAAACCATCCACCTCAGCATCGACCGCGCCATTCCATGCGGCCTTCTCCTGAACGAGGTGATAAGCAACTCGTTCAAACACGCCTTTATCGGCCGCGAGCGCGGTGAGATAAGCGTGGACTTCCGCCGTCTGAACGGGCACTACGAGCTCGCCGTAAGGGACGACGGCGTCGGGCTCCCCTCCGGCACGGTAAAAATGGACCCGTCGACGCTCGGTTTTCAGATCATCACATCGCTTGTCGAGCAGATCGGCGGCAACATGGAGATACAAACCGATTCCGGCCTGGGCGTGGTAATCACCTTCCCCGTGGCGGATCCATACCGCTCCCGCGTATAGCTCCCGAAGCTATTGAAGGGCCGAACATGGACCCCTCCGGCGATTTCGAAATTTTGATGTATTACAATAATACATTTGCATTTTAAGGCCCCCTGTGTTATGGACGGTGCCATAAACGGCCGCCGGCTCTCAGGCCGACGCCCGTAATGAACGCCACTGGAGGGGATGTTCGGGATGGAAAAACGAGCTATGCTATGGAAGCCTGCCGCGGAAAGAATCGAATCCACGGAAATGCGCCGGTTCATGAAGTATGTCAACAGCACACGCGGAAAGGATTTCGGCGATTACGCGCCGCTGTACCGGTGGTCGATAGACGATATTCCGGATTTCTGGCGTTCGATATGGGAATTTATGGACGTCATCCATTCCCGTACCTTCGACGAGGTGCTCGTCGAAGGCGACAAAATGCCCGGCGCGAAATGGTTTCCAGGAGCCAGGCTAAACTTCGCCGAGAACCTTCTCCGCCATCGGGACTCGTCCCGGGCCGCCCTGATTTTTCGAAGCGAAAACGGCTCCCGCAGGGAGATCGGCTACAGGGAGCTATTCGAACAGGTCGAGCGCTGTGCGGCGGGTATGCGCGCGATGGGCATACGCGCCGGGGACAGGGTCGTGGGCTTCATGCCCAATATGCCCGAAACTGTCGTGGCCATGCTCTCCGCCGCGAGCATCGGGGCGCTGTGGTCTTCGTGCTCCCCGGACTTCGGCATAAAGGGCGTACTCGACCGCTTCGGCCAGATACGCCCGCGGCTGATATTCACGGCCGACGGTTATTTCTACAACGGTAAGACGGTGGATTCCCTCGACAGGATGCGGCACATACTCGAAAGCCTGCCGTCCATAGAAAAGGTGGTGGTGGTCCCCTACGTGGCGGAAAATTCCGACATCTCCCGGGTCCCCAACTCGGTGCGATACGCGGATTTTACGGCCGAACGCAAGCCCATCGTATTCGAACAGCTTCCATTCGAGCATCCGCTCTACATAATGTACAGCTCGGGAACCACGGGACTTCCAAAATGTATGGTGCAGGGGGCGGGCGGAATACTGCTGCACCAGATGAAAGAGCTTCGCCTGCACACCGATTTGAAGAAGGACGATGTCATATTCTACTTTACCACCTGCGGCTGGATGATGTGGAACTGGCTGGTGTGTTCGCTGTCCATAGGCGCGACCGTGGTGCTTTTCGACGGCTCTCCGTTCCATCCCGGCCCCTCCTCGCTTTTCAAGATGGCCGAGGAGGAAAAGATAAGCATATTCGGCACCAGCGCCCGCTATATAGCGGCGGTCGAAAAGGAGGGGGTAAGACCGGCGCGCGACTTCGACCTGTCGGCGCTAAAGGCTGTGCTTTCAACCGGCTCCCCACTGGCCGTGGACGGCTTCGATTACGTCTACCGGGAAATTAAGTCCGACCTGTGCCTCTCTTCCATATCCGGGGGGACCGACATCAACGGATGTTTCGCGCTGGGCAACCCCATGGGCCCGGTGTACCGGGGAGAGCTGCAGTGCAGGGGGCTCGGCATGAAGGTCGAGGCCTACGGCGAGGACGGCCGTCCCGTAACGGGTGAGAAGGGCGAGCTGGTCTGCACGGCGCCATTTCCATCCATGCCCATATATTTCTGGGACGACCCGGACGGCTCCAAGTACCACAAGGCCTATTTCGACGTATTTCCGGGCGTGTGGCACCATGGCGACTTTATAGAGATAACCGAACACGGTGGGGTGGTCATTTACGGGAGGTCCGACGCCACGCTTAACCCCGGCGGGGTGCGCATCGGCACGGCCGAGATCTACCGGCAGGTGGAGACGATCGGGGAGATACAGGACTCGGTGGTTGTGGGGCAATCCTGGGAGAACGATGTGCGCGTGGTGCTATTCGTAAAGCTGAAGGAGGGGCTGGCCCTTACGGACGAGCTTTCGGCGCGCATAAAAAAGACCATACGCGAGAACACCACGCCGCGCCATGTCCCGGCCAAAATAATCGCCGTAGGGGACATCCCCTACACAATCAGCATGAAGAAGGTGGAGCTGGCCGTTAAAAATATCATTGAGGGCAGGCCGGTCACCAACCGCGACGCCCTGGCGAATCCGCAGTCGCTCGAGCTATACCGCGACCTGCCGGAGCTGCGCGAGTGATGCTATAAGCGCAAAACGGCGGCCCTTATAGCAGCTCGGCAATCCTGTCCTGGAACTCCTCCAGGAGCATGGTGGTGTACTTCTTGTTGAAGTTGAAGAAGACCGAAAAAATGCCTATGCCCTCGTGGAAGGCCACGGCCGCTATGGCCAGGTGCGAGGCCTGTGGGGAGCCGCCGTTGGCGCTCATGGCCGATTCGACGGCCCCTATAAGGGCCCTGTAGACCTTGCGCAGCCTGATGTTTACCGCCGGGTTGTAAAGCGCCACCGCCCAGATCTCGAAAAAAACCTTCTGAAGCTTTTTATCGGTCGTTATATGGCGGTTGAAGAATTCGAAAACCGCCCCAAGGGCCGCCTCCGGCGGCGCGCCGGGCGGCCCGGAGCGCTTCATGTATTCCTCGAACAGCCCGTTGTATCGCTCGTACAGGTCTTCGATAAAATTGAGGAGGATGTCCTCCTTGCTCCTGAAATAATAATGCAGCATGGCGTAGTTGATGCCCGCCTCCGCGCCGATCTCCTTTATCGAGGTCTCGGTGTACGGTTTTTTCAGCAGGCACCGGTACAGCGCGTCCAAAATCTCCCTGCGGCGCTGTTCCTTTATCGATTTCCTTCCCACCGCACATTCTCCGGCAATTATATTTTTTAAAAAAGGACCGGACCACACACTGACCGCAGGGTACGTACGGTCAAGGAGAAAACGGCCGCGCCGTTCCCGACGCGGCCGCATGATGCCCTATAAAAGCTCGGACACCATCTCGCCGATAACATTCACGTATTTATCCACGTCCTCTTCAGTCGTCTGGGGTCCCACCAGCGCCATCTCGTGGACCGGGGTGAGCAGAATGCCGCGGTTGGCGCAGTAAACATGGATGAGCTCCTCCAGCGGCCCGGTGAGCCCCTCCATGATCGGGTCGACCGGATTGTACGGCACCTCCGAGAACAGCGCCTCGGAACCGTTCTTCGGCGGATTGGGAATGAAACGGAATTCCACGCGGCAGCCAATGCGCGCCACGTACCAGTCGAGGCCGTTCTTCTTGATGATTGCGGCAAGCCCCTCCTCCATCCTCTTGCCCAGGCGTATCATCCGCTCGAAGTTCTTGTCGTTGATCGCGTACTCCAGGGCCGCGCGAATGCCGGCGACCGCGGGAGCGTTGCCCGAAAGCGTTCCGCCGAAGCCGAAGAAAACGTGCCAGGGCTTGCGCTTCGCCATCCATTCGGAGATCGCCGCGGTAAAGCCGAGTATGGCCCCCGGATAACCGCCGGCTATGAACTTGCCCGCCACAAAAATGTCGGGATCCAGGTTCATCTCGCCAGTCACGCCCCTGGGCCCGGCGCACATCGAATGGGTCTCGTCGATAAGGAGCAGGGTGCCGTATTTGCGCGTTAGCTTCCTCAGGGCCTCGTGGTAGCCCGGCTCGGGGTTGATGATGCCCACGTTCGTCATTACCGGCTCCGTGATTACGCAGGCGATGTCGCCCGGCGCGAGCGCCTTTTCGAGCGCCTCGATGTCGTTGAAGTCCACAATACGGGTCATCTGCGTCGGGTCCTGCACCAGCGGCCCCATTAGCCCCGGATTGTTGATGATCTCGCCGAAGAAGTTGACGCAGAGGGTCTCGTCGACCGAGCCGTGATAGGTCCCGTTCATGGAAAGGATGAGATGCCTTCCGGTAAACTCGCGCGCCACCTTGAGGGCCATCCTGTTGGCGTCGGTAGCCGTCATGAGTATCTGCCAGTATGGAAGCTTGAACCTGCGCTGGAGCTCCTCGCCCACCCAGATACAGTCCTCGGTGGGGAGCATTGTGGTGGTGCCCCTGTTTTTAAGCTGCTTTGTCAGGGCATCCACTATCTGCGGATGCGCGTGCCCGCAAAGCCCCCCCGTGTCCCCAAGGCACAGGTCGAGGTATCGGTGCCCGTCGACGTCGGTGATGTACACCCCCTCGGCCTTATCGACGAAAATGGGGAAGCCGCCGACCCATATCCTCATCCACGACATGGGAACTCCCCCCACCAGATTCCGGCCGGCCTTTTCGAAGAACGCCTTGGACTTCGGCCGCTCGGCCGCGTAGCGCGCCACCTCGCGTTTTACGAGCTCCTGGATCTTTTCGAGACGTATTTCCGCCTTAACCATTCAATCCTCCTTTGGATATTTAATGTATTTGCGGCCTGGCCCGGCATTGGGCGTCCATCGATCGGTGCGAAACCGCCGCCATTGGCGGAAACTCCATCGGTCCTCGGACCTTCCGCAATGGCGCTAATGCCGCCCGGACGCAAATCCCGGGTCGTGAATCGCCGCCTGCCGTCCCAATGGCGCGCACCGGGAGCAAAGCGGCGGATTTGAACACTTCCGAAGTCTACAATAGTCCGGTAATATTTATTTGTCAACCAACAAATATATATCGGCGACCGAATACGCCGCGCGGCGGCCGGACGGGCGCATGGGCATAAAAAATGGACGGGCCGACAGCCCGTCCATTTTTGCCGCCGGGCCAAAGGCCTGTCAGGCCAGGTCGGCTATTCCAAGCTCGCGGAGCTTTTCCCTCGGCGGGCCGCCCAGGCTATAGTCCCAGCCGGCAAGCTCGCAGAACCCCCTTGTAAGGGCTTCCATGTCCAGGGTCACCCCCTTTATAGGGCCCTTTTTTACGGGCTCTGCGCCGGCGGCG
>MVZN01000097.1 GCA_002069125.1 Spirochaetes bacterium ADurb.BinA120 | reverse complement strand
GTGAGCGCCGAAAACGACGGGTCCGCCGCCGTTTCCAGCCAGGCCCGTCCTTCTCGAAGCGCCGGCTCCCACGAGAACGCCACGGCCGCCTTTCCGTCCGGTGTGAAGAAATACTCGTTCGGCTCGGGAGAGGCGAGCCGGATTTTAATGTCGAACACGCGCACGTCGCCCGCCACGACCACACGCTGATCGCCCGTTACCCGCTGTTCTCCCTCTCCCGTTTTTACCAGCGCGCTTCCCTTGTTCAGCGTGACGTCGAGTCCCTCGCCTCGGCCGCGCGAAAGGTTGAGCGCGCCTTCCGCCATGGATACCACGGCCCCGCCGGCGGTGATATTGAGTTTTTTGCCGGCGCCGTCGCGATTAGCGGCGATCGAACCGCGCATAAACTCAACGCTCGCGTCGTCACTGCTCATAACGAGCAGTACCATGCTGTTTTCGTTGAGGGCGATCTCGGTGCCGTCTTTAAGGCGCACTACCGCCTCGGACATGTCGGCGGTGCGGATGGTGTCGTAGTTGTACACCGGCACGCTCTGGGCAAGGTCGTCCCATACCACCTGCTCGGCGTATTTGCGCTGGGCGGTCTGGCGCTTGAAGGTGATGGTGCCTATCTCCTCGGTCCGCGCACCGCCCCGGCTCCCCCTCATGTCGAGGTAGAGAAGCAGGGAAAACACGAGGATGATGAGGGCGCCGACGGCCGGTACGAGTCTGTCAGGATTCAAGGATCTCATATTTCACTTCGCTTCCCGCAAGAAGCTGTGCGGCCGCGCCGGCGTCCGATTCGGGCGGCGCGGCGATGCCTGTGCGGGCGCGGAGCTCCTCGATGGAGGACGGACGCCCGGCGTCGTCGAACCTTCCGAGAACCGCGTATATTTGCTGGGGGGCCTCTTTGCCCTTTACCTTGATTTTCTGCATGGGCACGACGTCGAATATGTCCTTCACCAGCTCGTATGATTCCTCGCTGATCAGGATATCGGTGCCGAAGGGCTTGGAGAGAGACTCTATGCGCGAGGCCAGATTCACGGAGTCGCCTATGATGGTGTACTCCATGCGGTCCTCGGAGCCTATCTGGCCGGCGAGCACCGTTCCGGTGTTGATGCCGAGGCCGATGTTGATGACCGGCCTCCCGGGGCCGCCACGGTCCGCGTTGTATTCCACGAGCGATGTCCGCATCATGAGAGCGCAGTTCACCGCGTCCTCGGTATCGTTGCCCCTTGAAACGGGGGTGCCCCACACCGCCATAATGGCGTCTCCTATGAACTTGTCAACAACGCCCCCCGTGACGTTTACGCACTCGACCATTAGCGTCATGTACTGGTTAAGGAATTCCACCACCTCTTCCGGCTGGAGCCTCTCGGAGATCGCGGTAAACGAACGTATATCGGAAAAGAGTATCGCCACCGTCTTGCGTTCTCCGCCCAGTGCGAGCGAGCCGCGCATTGCGGCCTCGGCGATCTCCTTGTTGACGAACTTGCCGAAGGCCGACTTGATCTTTTCGCGCTCCTCCAGGCCCCTTCCCATCTCAATGAACGAGGCGGTCAGCTCTCCGATCTCGTCGCGGGTGGTAGGCATAATGTCCACGCGGTATTCCCCCTCTTTTATCTTCTTCGTCGCCCAGACGAGGTCGATAATCGGGGTGGTGATGGTATTGCCGAAGTAAAAGATGACCAGAACTACGACCGTAAGCACTATGACCATTATGAATATGTTGCGCCGCTGGATCCGGTAGACCTCCTCGAAGGCCTTCTTTTCCTCCACCGTGGCGATGACGCCGAGCCCGGCGATCGAAATCTTCCTGAACGAGCCTATGTGGAAAACCCCGTTCTCGTCGCGGTAGCGTGTCTGCCCGTTGTCGATTTTGCTGGTCATCATCATCTTTATAATGGGCAGTTCGATGAAGTTGGCTCCGGCCACTACGATACTCGTTTCGGGATGGGTTATAAGCTCACCCGATTCGTTGACCATGAACACGGTGGTGATTCCGCCTCGTGATTGGAAGGCCTTTGTGATGTTTTCGGAGCTTATAAGGCAGACCAGCGCCCCGTGCCGGCCTCCGGCGGTACGGGGCGGAACGGGCATGGCGAGCGCCATCACGGGAAGGTTCAATGCCGGTGAAACGTTCTGAAGAACTATCTCCCCGTTTAAGGCGCGCTCCAGTGTTGGGCCGGTGCCCGCAAGCGCCGCCTCAAGCGACGAGCCGGCTATCTGGAGTCGGCTTAGCAGGGCCATATTGCGCGCGGAGCGGATATATTCGCCCGCCTTTTTTCCGCGCTCCGCCACTCCCGCGAAGAGTATTTCCTCCGATTCATCGAGGGCCGTTGTCTCCCGGCCGGCGCCGATTCGCTCCGCCGCTATCCGTTCGGCGATGATGCCGGCCTCCTTTATAAGCGTCTCGATGTCACCCTGCGCCTTTAGCGCCACCACCTCGGACAGCTTGTGGTTGTTCTCCTCGACTCTAAGCTTGTTGTCTTCCTTGAAAAAATACGTGGCTAAAAGGATCATTCCGGAGAGGGAGAGCGTAATGACGAGCGAAATGATGGATATCAGTTTGAATCTCAGAGAGGTGTAAAAGGCCGACTTCCCGGCGGCCGCGGGAGCCGCCCTTCGGCGGCGGCGGGCCAATTTTTCCGCGGGGGGCGGTTCTTCGGATGCCATAGCGACGGTCTCATCGGAAACCAGGGGAGCTTCGGCGCCTGGCGTTACCCCGGTTTTCTCCATTTCTTGCGCCGCCGCTTTCTGTGGGGCGACCGGCCCGTCCGCAATAAAGCCTTCATCGTACACCGGCGACTCGCGTTCCACATTTGGATACTCCTCCCGCTCCTGGTCGATGAAGCGTTCGAACTCGATTGTGTCGGGATCGGGAAGCTCGGTGACAAGCGGTCCGGAGCGGACAGAATCCGATTCTGCGGGGGGCATGGTCATTGCTGATGGTTCACCCTTCCGGTCCGGCATCTCGATTGCGTCGGATATGGCGGCGGGTCTACCCGTAACCGGAAGACTGCATGGCTTGTACTCTATAGTGTAGTCGATGCAAGGCCCGTTCTCCGACGGGGTCCCGTAACCGCGCCCAGGCAAGCCCTGAAACTCGAGAAGAAACCGTGGATCCTCTTCCAGCAATAGCGGATCGCCGCGAAACCCTGCCGCCCGGCGAATGGCCTCCTCCATGGGCAGTCCGGAAAACAGAAAATGGCACAGTATGACCGTAAGGGCATGGCTCGGGCCGAATGAGATAACAAGGCAGCCGCCCATGGACAGGCAGGCGTCTATGTCGCGGACGGCGGCGCGCACAGGGCCTATGGAGTATGGCCCGGTATCCTCTATATGGTGCGAGATGACGGTTATTCCGCGCGATTCCAGATTCTCCGCCAGCGCGTTGTAGGCGGAGGCCTTCACCGGCCGGGAAGAAATAAGGAGCGCCCCGGCCCCGCCGGATTCGGGGTAGGGGACGTCCGTCGCACACCCGGCGGGGTCGACAGTTATGAGGTACAATTTTTTATCGCGTTGGGGCGCGCTCACAACCATGGCATCGCTCGTGGGTGATGATTACCCATAGTATCAATTATTTCGATAAAATTCATGCTATTTATGATATCTTTTACATGGCTATCAGAGCCGTTTAAACTCGAAATGGCGGATGTTTTCCCGGCCGCGGGCGGGGGGAACACTTCCCTCCACTCGGTTTCGCAAAGGCTCTCAGTATTACGGGTCGCGCGACAACACTGATACAACGATTATCGGGTCAAAGGGCAATGACTTTTACACTCTGGAGTGCGTTCGTGCGCGCATTTTGCACGCGGCGGCTCACTTTGTCAAAGCCGGCAAAAGCGCCATCTGAGGTCTTAAGCCCGGAAAGGGGCGAATTGGACCCGTTCCCCGCCGGTACGCCGAATCAGGAGGCCTGGCCGGTTACAAGCTTTCGAGAGAGATCGTCGGCGTATTTCTTGAACTCCGAGATCTCGGGGCCGCTGAAGGCCTCGGAGCGCGAGGCGCCGACGGCGCCAATGAGATCGCCCCTGTGCATTATGGGGATGATGAGCCGCTTCCCGCGGTTTAACACCAGCATGGAGCCATGTCCCAGCTCCTCGCCGATTTCGTCGGTGGTGTCGATCGAGTCGGCGCTCCCGTCCATGGGGACATGGGCCCCGTCGGTGAATTCGAGGTGTTTTTCGAGCCCGGTCATGGCCGGGTTGACTATGTAGAGGGAGATCCTGGCGCCCGTGTGGCGCGTCGAAATCGCCGCCAGGGCCTCGGCCACGGGGCTTTGGGCCGGGGCCCGGTCCGCCGCCGTCGTCTCCTCCGGCCCTGCCGGCTTATCCATAGCCCCGGGAAAAGCCGCCTGCACGGGCGCGGGGCGCTCGCGCCGGACCAGGTAAAGGTAGAGCGCCGTGGTAAGAATCACCGCCAGTATAACGATAAGGGCTATCTCCAGGAGCAGCTTAACCATGAGCTTCCCGCGGAGCTTGTACGGGAAGGCGATGAGCAGCCTGCCGGACGGTGTTTCCTTCACGTAAAAGTAGAACTTGGTCTGTTCGAGGTAGCGGACCGCATATCCGGCGTTCTTTTTCGGGGCTAATTCGCCGCGGGAGAAGGCGGCGGTCAACTCGTCGAAGGACGCGCGATCGCGTATGTACCGGTCATTTTTGCTCCCGGCAAGCACCCTGTTGGAGCCGTCGGCCACGGCGAGAAGGGCCATGTCCGGGTTCTCCCGGGTCATATCCGCCAGAAAACGGTTTAGGTTCCGCCCGGCCGCGGGCCTGTCTTTTTCGAACCCCGAGAACGCAATGGCCAGACGGTCGGTCTGGGCGGTGAGCGTTTTTAAGTACTCGCCCTCTATCGAGCCGGAGCGAAACGATACATACGTGAAGAGCAAAATGGTGGTTGTAATGATGCCGGCCACCGCCACCTTGGTTTTAATGCTCATGAACGATTTTTCCTGTCTGTACGGAGTGTGCGGCGCTCGGCCGTCCGGCGTCTATCTATCATCTTCGGGGATTTGGGGCAAGCCGTTTTATAAAAAATGTATTTGCTTTTGCCCTCCCTCCGGGGATAAAACCGCCATGTCATGAAGGATATCAATTTCGACCTCAAACAGCTTCGTTCCTTCCTCTCCGTGGTCGAGCACCGAAGCTTTACCCGCGCCTCGCGCGTATTACGCCTGGGGCAGGCTACCGTAAGCAACCATGTCTCGGCGCTCGAGGAGGCGCTTGGCGTGGAGCTCATCCGGCGCAGCAGCAGGGAGTTCAGGCTCACGCCGCGGGGGGAGGTTTTCAGGGAATTCTGCGAGCGCCAGCTCGCGTCGATCGACTCCCTGCGGAATGAACTGGCCGGCGCTTCGGCCGCCGGAGTCGGCGTCGTGGCGGCGAGCACCATCCCCTCCGCCTACCTTCTTCCGGCTGCGATAGCCGCGGTCGTGCGCGCCAATCCCGATGTACGGTACCGGCTGGATGTTTCGGACAGCCGCGAGGTGATCGAGATGATCAAGGAGGGCTCGGCCGAGATAGGCGTTTCGGGAAGAAGCGTACGACACCCTTTGCTGGACTTCGAGCGCATCCACCGGGACGAGCTGGTGCTCGTGGCCCCGATAGAGGGATATCCGGACGCGCTCACACCGGCCGATTTGGCGAAGTTACCTCTGGTATCGCGGGAGAAGGGGAGCGGGAGCAGGGAGGCGCTCGAGCGGGCGCTTCTCGGCAGCGGCGTATCGCCGTCGGACCTCAAGGTGGTGCTGGAATGCACGACCTCGGAGGGGCTCCGCGAGGCCGTAGCGGCCGGTATCGGCATGGGCTTTGTCTCGCGCCTCGCCGTTAGCGCCCCCGCGATTCCGCAGGGACTTAAAATAGTGCGCACGGGGCCGTTCGAGATACGGCGGGACATCTTTCTCGTTTACCAGAGCGGAAAAAAACTTTCACGCCCGGCGGAACTGCTGGCCGATGAGCTCAGGGCGGCATTCGGGCGGGGAGGAGGAAACGCTTCGGCCCCCGCAGGGCCGAAGCGGAGCTAGGGCCTCAGAACTCCAGGTCTATTACCGTGACATCGACGAGGGGGTGATCATCCAGTGCCTTGCGGAAGGCTATCGCCTCGTCCACCGGCCCCGTAATGACGCCGCTCCCCTCGAAGCTGTAATCGTGCGCCGGAGAGTACAGCTCCACGCCTTTGGCGTCCTCGTTCACCTTTTCAACGGGGGCGTAGTCCTTCATGGAAAGCCCGCCCGGAAGTTTGTCGAGGAGATTCTTGATTTCATCGCCGTATTTTTTCCCATAGGTTGCGAACTTGAACCGGAACGAGGCCGCCTTTATCGCCTTTACCGACTTGATGGAAGGCCGGCTAAGGACGTCGCTTTCGTCAAGGTTTTCCAGGGATTTTTTAATCGAATTCAGGAGCTCGGATTCCATTATGACGTGGTGTATCTTGTTGCTAAGCGAGATCCATTCCTTTATTATGTCGGATATGGTTTCCGCCTTCACGCCGGCCCTGTCGCTGAAAAAGAACGACATCTCCTTTCCGCTTCCCGCGATGAATCCCTCGATGAACCCGCGGATATTTCCATGATGGCCCTCGAATACCACTTCGCTGTATTGTTTCGCCATGAGTCTTCTCCTTTAATCAGTTGATCATTACGAACGGCGCGGCGGACCGGATGAACGGGCCGCCGCGCGAGCCTTCGCTTCCCCTAGAAGAAGATAAGCGTGAGAATGATAAAAATCGGAATGAG
This sequence comes from Spirochaetes bacterium ADurb.BinA120, assembly GCA_002069125.1. Lineage (GTDB taxonomy): Bacteria > Spirochaetota > UBA4802 > UBA4802 > UBA5368 > MVZN01. The sequence goes on along the minus strand of MVZN01000097.1, from coordinate 2,478 downwards.
GATCGGAATTGAATACTTGAACATATAGCCGAAAAAGCTCGGCATGGCTATCCCCGATTCCTCCGCGATCGATTTTACCATAAAGTTGGGCGCGTTGCCTATATAGGTGTTGGCCCCCATGAAGACGGCTCCGGCCGAGACGGCAGCTAAATAGGGTACTTTGTCCACTATGAGTTTTGCGACGGCAGCCGCCTCGGGCATGCCGGAGTAGAATTTCCCCAACTGGCTGTTGAAAAATGTCAGGTAGGTCGGGGCGTTGTCAAGAAAGCTCGACAGCGTGCCGGTCGCCCAGAAGTAATGGGCAGGTGTTTCGACAGCCTTTACCAGAAAGGCGAGGGCACCGTGTTCTCCGGCCTTGAGAATGGCGAGCGCCGGGATGATGGTCATGAATATTCCGGCGAAGAGATAGGCTACTTCCATAATCGGGAACCAGCTGAATTCGTTTGCCTTTCGTATCTCCTTTTTGGTGATCCAGAGCGAGAGAAGGCCCATGAAAATGAGAATAGCGTCCTTTATGAGATTGGCGGTGTTCTGATGCACTCCTAATATATTCAACTCGCCAAGCTTTGTCTGATAGAGGCCGCTGAAAAGCACTCCGCAGACAACGCCTCCAAGCAGAAGGAAGTTGACTCCGCCTTCGATTGAGATGGCGCTCTTTTCCATCGTCATGGCGGACTTGTCCTCCCTGCGGTAGTAGAAGCTGTCAATGATGAAGTAGAGCGCAAGCAGTATCCCGGCCGCCGTTAGCATCTCGGGCAGGATCTTCATTGTCCAGAAGAAGGGCACGCCGTGGAGAAAGCCGAGAAACAGCGGCGGGTCACCAAGCGGCGTCAGGGTGCCTCCGATGTTGCTCACCAGGAAGATGAAAAACACGACCGTATGCACCTTGTTTTTTCTCCAGGCGTTCGAACGGATGATCGGCCTGATGAGAAGCATCGATGCGCCTGTCGTGCCGATCCAGGAGGCCAGTATGGTGCCGATGAGCATTATTACGCAGTTCACGGCCGGGCTTCCCTTAAGGGCGCCCTTTACATAGATGCCGCCCGATATGACGAACAGCGCCCAGAGCAGGATGATGAAGGGTATGTAGTCTACGATGTAAATGTGAAGAATCTCGTGCAGGGCCTCTCCTTTATATACGAAGAGGAATGGCAGCGCAAAGATGAGCGCCCACGCGGCGGAGATTTTCGGGAAATGCCGGTGCCAGAAATGCGGCGCCGCCAGGGGAAAAAGCGCGATTGAAAGCAATATGCCGGCGAATGGCAGCACGGTCCACAACGGGAGCTCCTGCCCCAGGGCGCTTTCGGGTTCGGGGGCGCCATTATGGGCAGCCGGCGCGCCGGCTTCGGGGCTCTCTACGGTTGCCGTGTCGTTCCCGGCGGCAAATCCGATCGAAACCGCCGCAGGCGCCAGGTACATCACCGCCATGAGGGCTAAAAATACAACGAGGGCTCGTTTCATGCAATGACTCCTTTCTCCTTATAGTGTTGCCGTGCCGCCGATAAGGCCTTTTAGGGTTTCCGCTCGAGGAGCTGCCCTGGCGGCGATTATCTTTTTATATTACGATTTTGCGTCGGTACACGTTAAAGGAAAGCCTTTTTGTATGTCAACTGACTAATTCCAGGACAGAACCTTTGTTGCTTTCTCCAGGGCTGCGAGCCTAACGCCCCCGGCGCTGTGCGCCACCCCCAGAGGGGGTTTTTCTGATGCAGTCAGCCGGAAGTCGACACACATTGACCGATACGAGCAAACAGTCGTTAAGCAGCGCGCCAGGACGGCATAGCGACCATCCTCGCCCGCGGCATACTATTCGACGTCGGTACAACCTTATATTTCTACCGATATTAAGCTCGGCCGCGCGGCAATGGAGCGCAGCCCCTCGCGGCGTTCGAGCGAGCGCGTTTTTCTTTGGTCTTTTTCCGCGCTGAAAAGGAAGGACAAATATTATTTCTTCTTCGCGATAAGCCCGGCAAGGCTTTGGGAAAAGGTGCGCTTTCGGGCGAAATAACCACGGGAGGTGCTCTTGATGTCCTCGACGGTAATGAAGGCGTTGGGCTCGAACATGCGCACGACCTCCATCACCTGCGCCACCTTCTTGCGCGGTACTATCGTGAATATGATGTTGACCTCTCCCTTCGCGCCCCAGCCCTTCAGGGTGGTCGCGCCGTAGCCCTCCTGCCGGAGCACGAGCGGCAGCATCACTATTTTCTCCGTCGTGATGATCCTTACCGCCTGGATGCCTATGGCGATCTTCGATTCTATCATCATTCCCACGTAGTTGCCTGTCGCGAAACCGGCGCCGTATACGACATAGCTCGCCGGGCTTCCTATACTCTTCATCACCTCGCCAATGGCCGCAAGCCAGATAATCACCTCGAAAAAACCGAGCAGGGGCGCCAGGAAACGATAGCCCCTGGAAATAAGGATGATTCTCACCGTGCCGATGGATACATCGGCGATCCTGGCGCAGAAGATGAA
>MVZN01000096.1 GCA_002069125.1 Spirochaetes bacterium ADurb.BinA120 | reverse complement strand
GGCGACCAGGACATCACGAGACAGATAATATATCCGGTGCTTGCCAGGGTGGATGGTGACGCCCCGGGCACCAGGGGGATCTCGCTTTTCATCGTGCCGAAATATCTGGTGGGTGAGGACGGCACGCCGGGTGAGAGAAATGACGTTTTCTGCATCGGTATCGAGGAGAAGATGGGGGCCCACGGCGCGGCTACATGCTCGATGGTTTTCGGGGAAAACGGGGGCTGCACCGGTTATCTCCTGGGGGAGCGCGGCAAAGGGCTCAACATAATGTTTCAAATGCTAAACGAGACGAGGCTCGAGGTCGGAATAATGGGCCTTGGAGGCTCCGCGGCGGCGTCCCTCTTTGCGGTGAATTATGCGAAAAACCGCCTCCAGGGGCCGCATGTCACGCGCATGATGGACCCCGCCGCCCCGAAGGTTCCCATCATCGAGCACCCGGACGTAATGAGAATGCTTATGTGGATGCAGGCATGCGTCGGCGCGGAACGGATGCTTTCCTACTATGTGGCGTACCAGATGGACCTCCAGCACTGCCTCGAAGGAGAGGCCGCAAGGGAGGCGAAGGCCCTGGTGGAATTCCTTATACCCTTGATCAAAGCGGGTAATTCCGAAAACACCTGGCTTATTACGGCCGAGGCGATCCAGGTGCATGGCGGATATGGCTATTGCCGTGATTTCAACGTGGAGCAGCTCGCCGTGGACAGCAAGGCGCTAAGCATAGTCGAGGGAACGAACGGCGTGCAGTCGCTGGATCTGGTCATGAGAAAGATACTGCTGAATCCGGACCAGTACAATTACTCCGTTTTAAAATCGAGAATGCGCCGGACCGTGGAGGAGTCCGAAGGGATAGTGGATGCAGAATACAGGGAAAGCCTTCTGCGGGGCATGGAGCTTATGGATAAGGCGATCGGGCTCCTGAAGGGGCTTATGGGGAAGGGCGATTTTAAGGCCCTGCTTTTGGAGGTGGACCCCCTGCGAAAGGCATTCTTCGACCTTGTCCTTTCGTGGATGCATATATGGTGCCTTATGCTGGTAAAACCGAAATTGGCCGCGCTCACCGAAGGCCTGCCCGAGGGCTCCCTGGAGGCCGCGATCGAATCGAGTAAGGAGACGGCGTACTATTACGGCAAGGCATGCACCTCGGAATTTTACCTGGCAACGGAATTGCCCAAGTATTTCGGAAAGATGGACGCGATTTTACAAAGCAGCGCCAGGGGCTTTAGCGGAGGAAGCCGCGTGTTTGCCTATCTTCCCGGCTCTTAAACGCCCGTAATGCCGGTAGGGCCGTTTATGATTGAGTCGCGCGCAAGCGGACGCGTGTGGATTGCGTTTCAATTGCCGGAGGGGCAAGACCTATAATAACCGGCTAAAGGGGTCTGTCCGGCTTCCGGGGGTATTCGAGAGCCGGATCGAACTCCACCTTGACCTTCTTTCCGAGGAACTCCACCGGATGGCGGTGCCCCGAAAATCTTCCGGCGAGCCTCTTGCGGTACGGGCTGTCGGGATAAAAATAATACAGTCGTGCGTACAGGTTGCCGGCCTGTGCGCGCTCTCCGATGAGCTCCAGGGCCGACGCGAGCTTCCATAACAGCCCGTCGGCCGCGGGGTCGGTCGTCCCCATGGAGAGCGCAGCGCGGAGCATGAGCGCTCCCTCGCGCGCAGTGCGGCGGGAAGAAACCAGGCGCGTGCCTTCCTTTACGAGCCGCGCATAATCGCCCTTTTCGACGAGCACGTTGAATGACGCCAGAAACACCGGGCTTCTCTGCGCGCGGGCGTTTTCGAAGGAGAAGCGGAGGGCGTGGCTTCCGGGGTGGAGCCTGCGTCCGTATTCGACACGGAATATCTCCCCGGTTACGGGGGTAATCTTAACCGGCAGGCCGTCAAGCGTCGCGCGGAAGGATACGGCGTTCACTCCAACTCCGGCCGCTCCGCTCTCGACGAAGATGTATATGCCGGGCGAGCGGTCCGTTATTACGCTACTCTGATGTCCGAAATCTTCGGCCCGGGCGGAAATCTTCACTATTGCGGAGGGAAGCCCGCGCTTGAAATATTCGGCCGCGGCGAGAAAATAGGCCTCGGCCTCCTCGCGGTTATAGAGCCGCTCCGAGAGGAGCCGCGCGTGGTCTTCGTCGGAGAAGAAGCCCGCCTCGCCGATAACGCCCGGGCATAGATAGCGCGTCTCTCGTAGAATGTGCGTTCCGGTCTCCGGGAACACGGCGAAATCCGAGAGCACCGACCCTCGTTGGTCCATTATGCAGTGCAGGCGCTCGAGGAGCAGGCGCGCGAAATCGAAGCTCGCGGGGTTCACCTCGTCGCCGCCCCATGCGAGGACGCACGGATAGTTCACTCCGTCGAAGCGGCGCACCGATCCGTTGTGATGCACCGATATAAGAAGCTCCGGCGAAAACTCCTTCGCCATCTCAACCCGCTCTTCAAGCGACACGTCCACATCGCGGGTGCGGGAGAGCTTCACCTCGGCGCCGGCGTCGCGGAGCATGGAGGCGAGGATGAGCGCGACGCGAAGGTTGACCTCCTCCTCGGTGATGCCGCCGGGCCCGATGCGAAAGAGGTCCTTTTTCCCCAGGCCCCCATGGCCGGGGTCGATGAATATGCGCCGTCCCGAGAGCCAGGGATAGTCGCCGAGTCTAAGCTCGCCGTCGTAGCCTTTCGATATTATGCCGCAGCCGGACAGAAGGGGCGCCCTATGAGCTATTCGCGCCGCGAGGCCGCGCAGAAAATCCCGAGTGCGCGAGCGGGCGCGCTCCGCGCCGTCGGTGCAGCCGGCTGCAAGCGCACAGGCGCACAGAATGGGGATGAGAACGCTACGCAACCCGTGGTCCATCGGCCCTCCCCTCGATGAATTGTCTGATAAAGGGATCGTCCGAGGCCCCTAGTTCCTCTACCGTCCCGATAAAAGCCATGCGCCCGTCGAGGAGCATGGCGACTCTGTCGGCGATCCGCCAGGCGGATTTCATGTCGTGCGTTACGACCACGCTGGTTACTCCAAGGCTGTCACGCATCTTGAGGATGAGCCGGTCAACGGCCCCGGCGGTGATGGGGTCCGCTCCCGTGGTGGGCTCGTCATAGAGCATGATCTCCGGCTTGAGAGCGACGGCCCGGGCCAGGGCCACGCGCTTCTGCATCCCTCCGGAGATCTCGGATGGTCTATGCTCGTCTATGCCCCTAAGTCCCACTAGCGAAAGCGTCTCGGTTACGGTACGGGCTACGTCCTCCTCGGGTGCGTTACGCCGTCTTAGGCCGAAGGCCACGTTGTCGAAGACGTTCATGGAATCGAACAGCGCCCCGCCCTGGAAGAGCACGCCGATCTTCGAGAGGAGGGCGTGCCTTTCGAGCTCGGAGGCTCCTGTAAACTCGATGCCGTCGATGTGGATAAGACCGGAGTCGGGAGCGAGAATGCCTATGAGGTGCTTTAGGATGACCGACTTGCCGGAGCCGGAGCGGCCTATTACGCACAGCACCTCGCCCTCGTAGACGGAAAGGTCGACGCCGGAGAGCACCTGTTTTCCGGGGAAGCTTTTATACAGGTTTTCTATTCGTATTTTTTCCTTCATGGGAAAGCCTCTAAGGTAAAACGAAACGCCGACCGCTAATTTGTTATTGGATGATTCTCGCATCAGCTGCGCGGCTTTTCAACAAGAAAATGAGATGGCGTTTCGCGCTTCCGGGTGCGGGAGGCCGAAGAAGCCGATTTAATCGCCGGAGAGGATTTGCACTGCAGTATCGGTGGACGCATCGGCGGGCGAGAGAGGTGTGCCGGCGGTTATTCATGGTTGACAAAACCGGGCTTATGATATACTCAATAATCATGAAACGAATCGTTCATATCTCCAACAGTTTTCAGGAAGCTTCAGACTGGGAAGTCGAACAGGAAATTTCCATGAGCGTCGAGGAGCGGCAAAAGGCCGCGCGCGCGTTGAAGCGCAAATTTTTCGGTGTAAAATGTCCCGATGTCAGGTCGGCCTCTTTAAAAAAATGAAATCATCCCATTTCTCTCCGGACATCCTGGAATTCATGTATCTTCTGCATGAATTCGGGGTGAGGTACCTGATAGTCGGCGGCGAGGCCGTCATTTACTATGGACACGCGCGGCTGACGGGAGATGTGGATTTTTTTTATGAGCGTGAAGAAGCGAACGCCGGAAACATGTATAAGGCCATTCACGCGTTCTGGGACGGCGCCATACCGGGCGACATAACCGTTAATGACCTTATGCAAGCCGGTGTAATCATCCAGTTCGGGCAGCCCCCAAACCGGATCGATATTATAAATACGATTACCGGAGTGACATTCGGCGAAGCATGGGCCGGGCGAAGAACGGAAAAATTATCGATGAAACGTAAACACTTTTCCGTATACATTCTTGGGTTGGAGCATCTGAGAAAAAACAAGAAGGTCACGGGGCGGTATAAAGATCTGGAAGATTTACGATACCTCAACAGGATTGGTGGGACTCACTGATCAGATCTCAATCGGGAATTGCAATTCTCTCGCCAGTTTTATTTATGACATCCCGAAAGCTCCTCAATGAGGGCATTCTGTTGCCAGAAACGGCGGATGGGGTAGTTACAATTTCTTCATAGCGCCGACTCAATCCAGCCGCCGCCGAGGACGTCGCCGGATTCGTCGTAGAAGACGGCGGCCTGACCGGGTGTGATTCCCGCCTGGGGCTCGGCGAAGCGGACCTCGACGCCGCCGTCGCGCTCCGAGAGCGTGGCGGCGAAGGGACGCTGCGTGGAGCGCGTCTTGACGAGCGCGCCGATGCCGTCGAGCGACTGGGCCTTCATGAGCGTGATGTCGCGCGCGTAAAGGCCCGATCGGAACAGCTCCTCGCGAAATCCAGCGATGACGACGTTTCGCGCCGCGTCGATGCCGACTACGTACAGGGGCCGTTCGGCCGCGATGCCGAGCCCGCGGCGCTGGCCGATTGTATAGCGGTGAATCCCTCTGTGCCGCCCGAGGACCTTCCCTCCCGTTGAGACGATGTCGCCGGGCGGCGGGATGCTGCCGGTGCGCCGTTCGATGTAACGCGGGTAGTCGTTGTCCTGCACGAAGCATATCTCCTGGCTTTCGGGCCGGTCCGCCACCGCAAGGCCGAGGTCGGAGGCCATCATCCGGATCTCTTCTTTTCTTCGATCTCCCAGCGGGAAGATGACGCCGCGCAGGATGTCCTGGCCGAGCGCGAAGAGGAAGTACGACTGGTCCTTGTCGCGGTCGAGGCCCGCTGACACGTAATGACGGCCCGAATCCGTAACGCCGAGGCGGGCATAGTGGCCGGTGGCGAGTTTCTCGCAGCCGAGCGAGGCGGCGAACTCGATGAGCTTCCTGAACTTGATCCGCGCGTTGCAGTGAATACAGGGGCTCGGCGTGCGCCCGGCCAGGTATTCGCTGCAGAAGGGGTCGATGATCTCGCGCGAAAAGTCCTCCTCCACGTCGAGCAGAACATGCGGGAATGCAAACGCGCGGGCGATCTCCCGGGCGGCTTTCATGGACTCCGGCGAGCAGCAGACGTCGTACCGCGGCTCGCAGCCGTCCATGTCCGCGCAGAGCAATATCTTCGCCGTGACGCCGACCACCTCGTGGCCCGCGTTCTTCAACAGCACGGCGGCGACTGACGAATCGATCCCTCCGCTTATGGCGACCGCTATCTTCAATATGAAATTACCTCGACGCTTCGTTTAACGGTTTCTCAGGCTGATAGCTTCTTCCGAATCTGAGCAAGCCTTTTTCGATCAGCCGAGACGGCGTCCTTCTCTTAAAAGTGTCGTTTTTAGTATATACTTTGAATTCGAAGTCTTCAGTAGAAAAATATAAAGCCTGTTGCCTCTCGCCTCCGGCGCTGACGCTAAAAACGAGGGTTCGCATGGGCCCTTATATGTGCTATGGCGCTCCATGCCCGGCTGGGCCTTAAGAGCTAAGGGGGGAATTAGAGCGAATTCCCCCCTTAGCAATCCCCCAACGCTCTTCTCAAGCGCCGGGGCCTGGGCTTATAGCATGAATTTATCAAAGGTGATTCGGGATTATTCGTAAAAATGGTTCTTTGTGTTTTACTGTCGGTTTTTCCATGTACTTTCCGTTCGGCTGCGGAAGGTTCATCCATGGACCATCCTCGCCTCGCGCGCGTCCGTGCGCGCTGCTTAACGGCTGTTTGATTGTATCAGTCAGAGCCTGAGACAACATCCGGCAGGCGGCATTAGGGAAACCCCCTCCGGGGGTGGCGCAGAGCGCCGGGGGCGTTAGGCTCGCCGGTCTCAAAGTCTGCGGTTCAAAGTACTTATAGCTGCCTTAATCTCTTCCAACTCATCCCCCCGACCCCCTTCTCTATCCGGCAGGCGGCATTAGGGAAACCCCCTCCGGGGGTGGCGCAGAGCGCCGGGGGCGTTAGGCTCGCCGGCTGCGGTAAAAAATACCCTCGCCCTTAGACCGGGTTGCCTCAAAAGCCGCTTTTGGGGCAACCCCCGGCACTTAATAATTAAAGCTTTCCTAAAAAATAATTGTAAATTTAGCAATTAGTACTTTTATGGAAATATATGCAATACCGCCACAGGATGAATGACCCTCATATTAAGGGCACCGCGTTGAGCTTTATTTCTCCTGGAAGAGGTTGAGATGATAACGACCGCCAAACGGACCGAAGCCCTCGCAGCCGAGATCAAGTCGCTCGCAGCGCGAAAAAACGCGCTCATCCTGGCGCACAACTACCAGCGCGAGGAGGTGCAGGCGGTTGCGGACTATACCGGCGACTCGCTGGAGCTCGCGCGCATCGCCGCCGACACCGCCGCGGACATAATCGTGTTCTGCGGCGTACACTTCATGGCCGAGTCCGCGGCCATACTCAATCCCGGGAAGAAGGTGCTGCTCCCCGACCCCACGGCCGGCTGTCCCATGGCCGACATGGCGGGGCCGGAAGACCTCGCGGCGATGCGCGAGCGCAATCCCGACGCCTCGGTGGTTACCTACATCAATTCCTCGGCGGAGGTAAAGGCCCTCTCCGACGTCTGCTGCACCTCGGCGAACGCCGTGAAGATCGTGCAGCGCGTCGACGCGCGGCGCGTCATCTTCGTTCCCGACCGAAACCTCGGAAGCTGGGTGCAGCGCTTTACCGACAAGGAGGTAATCCTGTGGGATGGGTTTTGCCCCACCCACGAGCGCTTCACCGCGGCGGACCTGGCCGAAGCCAAGAGGCTTCATCCCGACGCGCTCGTAATGGTGCATCCGGAATGCAATCCGGAGGTGATCGACATGGCCGACGAGGTGCTTTCGACCGGACAGATGGTGAAATTCGTACGCGAAACGGACCGCGCGAAGATCATAGTCGGCACCGAGGAGGGGATGATACACAAGCTAAAGAGCGTGGCCCCGGAGCGCGAGTACATCCTCCCCTCGAAGGCGCTCGTGTGCCCCAACATGAAGAAAACCACGCTCGAAAAGGTACACGCGGCTCTTGTGAACGAAGGGCCGATCGTGACGGTGGATCCCGAGGTGCGCGAAAAATCGCTCGGCTGCCTGCGGCGCATGCTCAAGCTTTCCTGAAAAGGCGATAAGGCCCTGCTGCGCGGGCCTTGGCCTACTTCTTTACGGTAGCCTTAAGGGCGGCCTCTTTATAGCTCTTGCTGAAGGTGAACTTGGGGACCTTCGTCGCCTTCTTCGCGGCGATCTTTATTTCCTCGCCCGTGAGCGGGTTCCTGCCCATGCGGGCCTTGGTCGCCGGACGGACCTTGATGTGCATCTTGCCGATCTTGCCCACCGGTACGCGCTCTCCTTTCATGACGCCCGCGCTGATTACATCGAACACGTCCTCTACGAGCTCTTTGGCGCGAGCGCGCGGGATATCGTGCTTCTCCGAGATGTAATTAACGATCGTCTGGGCGGTGTACTTCTCGGGGTATTTGACCTTCGCCTTAAGCGATTCCTTTTTTGCGGTTTTGCCGCCGTTTTCCCTTGCCATTCTCTCCCCCTTGTGGATGGTATTATGGTTGTGCCAATCGGGGATTGCGCGTTTACCGTACGGGCACGACGGCCGAAGCGCTAGCGCTCTACCGGCGTTGAAGCGGCGGAATCCCATGTGATTGAATATGCCGCGGAAAGGGCGGCATTTGTATCAGCAAATGCGTTTAGGGCGTGACGTCAAGCATTTTAATGCCGAATGGCCGTTTTACGCGGGGATGGGCGGGCGGACGGTCGGGGGGACATGCCAATGCTCCGCCGCGGCGCCGGCGACAAACGGATTCAGGCCTGGAATGTTATGCGAGAATTGTCAATCAGTGCCCCAGGTATTTAACCCTGATCTTCTCGAGCTCATCGGCCATCCTGTCGTCGAGGCCGTCCTCGCCGGTATCGATCAACTTGAAGAGCTGGATGGCGACATTGAACGCCGCGTCGAGCGGCACGGTGAGCTCGTCGCCCTTTTTGGATTTCGCGCCGGAGGAGAATACCGCGCGAACGTACTTGTTGAGCCAGATGAAGATGTCATCGAGTTCTACCCGGTTTTGCCCGATCGCCCGTTCGAACTCGCCAAGGGTCGCCTCGAGGTCACGCAGTGACTGGAACATATAAGGTGGTCCTCCTGTGGGTAAAATAACGTGAGATAATGTTAACGGTATTGACGATGCTCCTTCTCCGCTCCCCGTACCACAGCGTGTATGAATATGCGGGCAGGGAATCTCTCCTGTAAGGAGCATTACCATAAACGCTGAAAATAATCAAACAGGAAATCTTCAATAGACTTGTTGCGTATCTGACAAAAATGTCATCGAGAGAAGGCCGCAGGCCGACGTGGCGATCTAAAAAGGCAACAAGTTGCAGGTAAAAACCGGATATTGTATCAGATTGCCACGCCCCGATACGACCGGGGTTCGCAATGACACTCAGTAAAGCAACAAGTCTAATAACAATATCTTCCGGATTCCGGTGATTTTGTCCTTGTAGGAATAATTATTGGCAGCCCCTAATAATTGGGATTTCCCGCCCGCCTCTGGCGGGCGGGAAATCCCAATTCCTGAATATGCCAGTACTTGCAATTTATTGGAATCTCAAAAATTTAATCTCGAATTTGTCTACAACCGCAGCTCTCGCTTTCTCCACAGCATATAGATTGCGGGATACACCAGAAGCTCCAGCAGAAAGGAGGTCGTAAGGCCGCCTATCATGGGCGCGGCGATGCGCTTCATTACG
>MVZN01000095.1 GCA_002069125.1 Spirochaetes bacterium ADurb.BinA120 | reverse complement strand
TCCTGCGGCCCCAGATATTCCACCCGGCGTGAAAAATCCTGTTCGTTCTTCACCCTGCGATAACTGATTACGCCAATCGTAAGAATGAACAAAAAGTAAAGCACGATCACCACTACATCGATCATCCCAACCATTTGAGACCTCCTCGTTCAGCCGAAATCCTGCAGCCTAATTTTTATTTTTAAGAGTAAACTGTTGTCTCCTATCTCCATTTATTCAGTTTTGCGTCGTAACTGCCGACCGTTAAATCCTGCTTTTCCGCGATGAGCTTGTGTTTTTCCACTCTCATATTGGGTGTCATCGGGAAACTGTCCCGATACTCTATATAGCGCGGAACCTTGAATTTCGCCAGGTGTTTCAGGCCGTATTCGATTATCTCTCCAGGGCCGATGGTGTCTTTACTCTCCCCTTCGCGGGTGATCACATACGCCTTTACCTCTTCACCGGTAAGGTCATCCGGCACTGGAACCACGGCAACCCTTAACAGTTTGGGATGAGACTCCAGGATGTACTCAACCTCGGCGCAAGAGATGTTTTCACCGGCTCGTCGCACCATATCCTTTTTCCTGCCGGCCACATAATGATAGCCGTCAGGGTCGCGGATAAACAGATCGCCGGTGTGAAACCAGTCTCCGTCAAAGGCGGCCTCGGTAGCCTCCTTCTTTTTATAATATCCCTTAAATAAACCCGGCCCTTTTACGAGGAGCTCGCCAGGTGTCCCCGGAGGGACTTCTCTGCCTTCATCGTCGACAATACGCAGTTCCCGGTAAGGTAGGGGCTTCCCAACCGAACCCGAACCTGTCATGTGGGCGTCCTCCAGCGGCACAATGGTGCAGGCGCCTATCTCGGTCATGCCGTACGCCTCGCGCGCGGCCACATTAAAACGCTCCTCGAATTTTTTATGCAACTTGGAGGGAAAACCGAATATAAGCACGAAACGCAATTTATGCTGCCCGTCATCCGGTTTTTCCGGCGTCCCGAAGATAAGCTGCGCAGCCTCGGCCAGCGAGCAGGTCACATTGTGGCGATGAACCAGCGGCATGAATCCCGATGCGCTATAACGCCTGGCCAGAATCATGGTGCATCCGATGGTAAGAGCCATGGCCAGCTGCCACTGTGGATCCATATAGAAAAACGACTGTACGCTAAGGAAAACATCCTCACCGGTGATGGTGAAGCTTGACTGGCTGGTCACCCAGGCCAGCGTTAGCCAGTATTCATGCGTAAGCATACATCCCTTGGGAAACCCCGTGGTCCCCGATGTATACTGAATGTTCATAAGCTGGTCCCTGCCGATTTGCGGGCCCTTAAAGGTATCGGATGATGTCCTGGCCGCCTCATCAAGCCGCGTTACCGCCCGCCCCTTGGACTCTCCAATGCTGAAAACGGTCCTTATCCCCGGGCACTTAGCCCGCACCTTATCGAGAACGGGAAGAAATTCCGAAAAGATGACGACCGCACTGGCGTCCGAATCGTTGAGAACGTATTCCAGATCGCCCGGTTGGTATCTTATATTCAAGGGAACCATTACGGCCCCAATTCTGGCCAGGGCCAGCCAGACAAGTGGAAAATCCGGAATATTGGGAAGCATTACGGCCACATGGTCATGGTTCTTGACGCCGGCCCCGGCCAGAGCATTCGCATATCGGTTTACATTTTCGTGGATCTGCCTGAAGGTCAGGGAGGAGTCGTCATACTCGAAGTGCAGGGCCTTTTTATCTCCGTATCGCGCCGCAGCGGTCTCGAGAAGCGAGCCCAAATTGTCCGCAAGCCCGGGTATGCTCATGATTGTTTTCCCCCATCAATCCTGAAAAGTTGTGCGGCATTATGGTAAAGCCATTTCTCCTTGACGGCGTCCTTCAGCGGCAGTGCCCTTATCTCCTCAACACCCTGCTTCATCGAAAGCATCGGCCACCCGGAGGCAAACATTATCTTGTCCTGCAGCGTGCTATTTCCGTGTTGAAGCAGGGTTTCGTACCCGGAGTTGGGCCTGCTGAAATATTTAGGCCGCACGGTCGATGTGGAAACGTATACATTTGGATGTCTCCAGGCCACCCCCATAAGTTCGGACACCCACGGCCACCCCGGGGTACTGCCCACAATCTGCAAATCCGGAAAATCTATCGCTATGTAATCCAGGTAAATGGGTCTGCATATGTCCATAGGGGCATGACGGCTGAAATGCATCGATGATTCGATGAAAACCGGAACCTTCAAATCGAGGCATTTCTCGTAGATGGGATAAAAGCGCCGATCGTGAGACGGTATTTTATACTCGTAGGTCCAAAAATCGACGCCCCTTAGTCCAAGATCTCGGACAGCATGGTCCAGCTCCTCGACCGCGGCCTCCCCCTTGAGCGGGTCTACGCCGGCAAGGCCGATAAACCTGTCGGGGCGCTTTTTTACTATATCCGCGCAAGCCTCGTTGGTTATTTTCAATCCGTAGGTAGTCTCTATATCGCGAGCACGTATAACGGCAATATCAATCCCCTCCCCGTCGAGCATTTGAGTAAACGAGTCAACCGTCCAGCCCATGTCCAAAAGCGCTTTTAATTCTTTTTCGGGATCAATCCCGTAAACCCGTGCGTAATTATCCATATATGAAGGATTGATGAAAAACTCCTTAAATGGTGGAGTAACAGCGCAATCGATTACTTTTCCCTGCCCCATGATTCATTCCTCCCTTAATCCGATTAAATATCAGGCGGCTTCTTCTTGCGAGCCCTACTTTATTGCCCGGGATATTGCCGCCAGCACAAGAGCTTTCCGGCCATTTCGATGACGCCTTCGGCCGCTCGCCGAAGATCAACGGAATGCTCGTTGAATATCCACTGGATCATTATACCATCTATTGCAGCCTGGATAATCGATGCCGTCAGGCCGCTGTCCACATGGACAAACTCACCGTTTTTTACCCCTTCAACGACAAGGCGTTCAAAAAAACCAATACACTTGTCATATACCCTTGCGTTAAAATCCCGCTTGTCATTTTTGGTTGATATAGAACTCCACAGATCTACGAACGCGACTATGGCCTGTCTGTTTTCCGCCATATAGCCGAAATTGGCCGAAATACCGGCGGCGATTTTATCCATGCATGTCTCTTCCGCTGCCGCCTTTTTGAGGATTTCATTCTGCAGATCCTCCATTATTCGATCGATCACCCCGCAGATCAGCCCATCCTTGTTCTTGAAATAATATGAAATAATGCCCTTGCTTATACCGGCATCGCGGGCAATATCCTCCAGCGAGGTACGGAGATAACCGTTTTCGGCGATGGTCATAATCGTTGCATTTACGATCTGTTCTTTCCTTATTTTTTCTATCAGCGATCCCATTTCTGCTCGATATAGCCTGCCCCCTGTTGGGAAGTGAATCTATTTACCCACTGCAAACTGACCAGTTGGATTATATCTTGGCCAGCCGGTCAATAATGTCAACCAAAAAATGTCAGACAATCATATAATAATTTGCGCCACCCGAACCTTCAACCCGCAACCCCCTTCCGCTCCGCCACCGCCCGTACTCCGCTCATGCGCGAGATTTTAAACGTGCGCTCCTCCCCGCGCAGGCGGCAGAAACCCGTCATATAGGTCTCTCCTCGGTACGACAGGAGGCGAAGCGGCCTCACCCAGCGGCGCGTAAGCTTGCCTTGCCTGTCCTCGTATTCGAAGGCAAGCCAGTGGTCTTGCGAAATGGCTGCCTCTATGACCGATGCTGGTTTCGATGGGCGCGAACCAGGCCCCCCCCTGCCCGTAACGGCCGCGGGGGCTCGCGGGACGGAGCCGGCCGAAGAAGCGGGCGCCCTGCGGCTCCTCTCCTTCGCAGGCGAATTCGCTGCCGGCCTGGCGGACTCTGAAACACGCTCCGCTGCCGCCTTTTCCCTCTTCTCGCGCTCCAGGCGCTCGCGCCTCAGCGAGCGGAGTGCGAGCTCGCTTTTTATCAGCAGGCGCACAAGGAGGCCCAGCGTGATGTACAGGGCAAGCTCGCTCCAGGCGATAAAATCGAAATTCGGATAGGTGGGAAGGTATATTCCATACCGGTTGATCCAGTGGTCCGTCACCGAGGCTACGAGGTCGAGCCCGCCTTCCGCCGCCCCCTGCGCGGAGGCATAGATCGAGCTCCAGCCCGGAAACGCGTTTTCGACGACGCAGGCGATATTGAATACCATAAATCCCGCAAGAAGCCAGTGTCCCCTTTTCATACACCCTCCCCGGGATTGCGGACCATCAGTCCGCATCCGGCCCTATATAAAGATAACAGCGCGCATCGGGATTGGATATCCTCACCGTGCATGGAGCGCCGAATCGGGCGTGCAGTGCGTATTCATCCATATCGCCGCTCTCCGTCCCCATATAGAGGTGCGTGATGGGGGCCGCAAACCCGGGCTCTATGCGCCACTCGAAATTCGTTACGTCCGAAAGCGGAATGGACCGTCCCATCCCGGCGCGAAAACTGTACCCGTAATCCTTTTTTAAAATATGAATGTCGGTAACGCCGGTAAGTACAATGTCGTTGCGCGTCTCGTTCATCCTTCATCCTCCGTGATTTGGGCCCCTCACTGGGGAATCCCGATGTTGGTGAAAATATAGACGGACGCGGGGCGCGGATTATCGGTTTTTTTCGTCCGGCGCGCCGCGCGACAAACCGAGCGCACCTCATCAAACATAGGAGCGGCCTTGGGCCGGCCGCCACTCCACAAAGGGCCGGCCTGGTCCAGCATTTGGGGCCGTCAGGGGACAGAAGCACCCCTGACGGGATTTCGGCCGTGCAGGCGCAAAAAGTTCCCGCCCATAACGGCGGCCGCTTTAGTTCGATGATATGATCGATTCTAAATTACGAAGGGTGCCTGCGAAATGGTACACTTCGAAGGTCGATGTTCGAAAAATTCGAGGTTTATAAAAATACGTGATGACGGATCAGCGCTCGAAACGATACGCAGACATGCTCTCTTCCAGCATCCGAATCATCGTCTCTCTAAGCTCCGGAGGCGATACAATCTCCACGCCGCTTCCATACATAAATAGCTGCTTACAGAGAAAGCGGTCATCGGAAACGGTAAAGGATGCGCGATAGTGGTTTCCCCCGTCCGGACATATTTCCGGCTCCAGTATGGAGAGGTTCTCCTCCATGATTTCGAGGAGCTTTTCGTGGAAGCGGAGGACCACCGCGTATTTCGGACCGATAAACGAACCCAGCGAATCGCGAAAGATCTCCTCGACCGGCGGGGCCTCCTCCTCAAACTCTTCATCGAGGACGGATAGAGCGTTAATGCGGTTGAAAATGAAGAGGGCCGTTATGTCATGCGACAGGCTCTTGCATACGAGGTACAGATTATTGTTTCTGAAGACGAGATGATAGGGATGCACCCTGTATCGCTTGGACTGGTTTGCGAAGGCGGGGGTATAATCGAATTCGATCTTCCTCTTCAGCAATGCCGCAAAATATACCCGCGCCATCATCCACAGGCCGTCCTCCGGGTGGCGCGCTATGAGCTTTTTAAGTATGATGTCCCGGCCGGTGTCTCTCGTCACGAAACTCGAATAGACGGCCGCCATGCGAAGCTGAAAGTCCCCGTCGAGCGGAAGGCTGAGCCCGGTGTGCCGCTTTCCCTTTTCGGTCCTTACCTTTATTCCGAACTCGTTAACCAGATACTTCTGAATATAGTCCCGCACCGCCTTGTCGGAGATGGGGTCTTTCGGCTCGTCCATGGAGAGGAGATCCGCAAGGCTCCATGCGTTCCAGTGCTCGGTGTCGTCGGATTTTTGTAGAAGGGCGAGCACGTGCAGGCAGCGCTTTATGACGCCCAGCCTGGTTTCGGGGTTGGGGATGATGGCTTTTTTCATTCGGGCCTCCTGTTTTACAGGATAACCGGCCGGCTTGCCAAACGCAATACATTTTGCGGCTTAACGAAATTCCGAGCACAGCCTCTTACGCAAGGCCCGGCAGGCCCTAAAAGGCCGTTACTTGCGGGTTTCCCCAAGATAGACCGCCGGGGTATAGGTTTACGGCCCGGATGCGCCCATATTGAACCCATACAGACAGCCGTTTGCGGCGCCCTGCGTGTTTCCGGCTTCGTACCGGGGCGCCGCCCTCTTTCCCCCCGGGAATGTACGGCCATCCACTCGGCCCCGGCCCTAAGGCCGGGCGAATACATCGGGAGGCGGAATGAAAAAGCGAAAGTGATGAGGTCTTAATCGTTTCCGAAAAGCGTACAGAGAGCGGCGGGGCGCGTAGACACTATGACATCGGCAAAAAGGTCATAGCCTCGCCTCCCCAAGAGCCCGAAAAGGCGGGCGGGAATCGCCACTGGATCAACCGCCCGGGGTCCGCACCCTCGATGCCGAGAAAAAATTGACGAGCGCGATACCGGCCCCCAGCAGAAATACGTACTGGTAGCCGAGCGTAAGCCAAATCCATCCGCTTACAAGCGCGATCCCTATGGAGAAGAAGTGGTCTATGCTGACCCCCATGGTGAGCGTCTGCGAAACGTCCGCCGGGTCCAGGGCGATCTTCTTTATATAGGTGGCGCGGGCCATGCCGACCGACATGAGGAGCTGGTCCACCACGTAGCAGGCGCAGATTATGTAAAGAGCGGCCGTTTCCTCGAAGGCGTCGCCCGCAAAGCCGTACAGAAGGCACACGACAATGAGCGCCGCGGCCTCGGCCATCAGGATGCGGCGCTCGCCGAGCCGGTCGATGGCCCGTCCCACGAGCGGCTTGAAGAAGATTCCTATCACCCCGCCCGTGGCCAGAAGCGTGGCCACCACCTGCGTCTTCTGGTGGAAGACCGTAACGAGCACCCATGGGGCGAAGGTTATGAAGAGCTGCTTGCGCGTGCCGTAGAGGATGTTGAGCCAGTAGAAGAGGCCGTACTCCTTTCTAAGCAGAAAGCGCGTCTTCGCCGGGCGCGGTTCGTCGGGCGTCATGAAGAAGATGAGGACCGAGGCGGCGAAAAAACCCGCGGCCGCGAGCGTGAACGAAGAGACGAAGGTAAAACCCAGGTAGTTGAAGCCAACGAAGACCGCCACGCCCCCCACTATACCCGCAAGATTCGCCGAGCCGCTTAACTGGCCCAGGCGGCTCCCCGCCTTTCCGTCGGCCGCGAACTCCATGCCTATGCTCGAGATCAAGGGGAGAAACAGATGCTGGCCCGAGCTGAAGATGAAAAGCCACATGAGCATTGCCGGAAAGCTCACCGAACGGAAGCCAAGCAGGATGATGCCGAGCGCCATGAGCGCGTTTGCCAGGGCCGCCAGACGGCGGCTTCCCATGAAGAAGAAGAGCGCCGAAAAGAAGATGACCAAAAAGCCCGGCATCTCGCGCGGGAGCTCCATGAAGCCCCGCTGGAACTCGCTTATGCTGAACGACTCGGCCAGGAAGTTATTGAGCGTGGCGTCCACCACGCTCTGTGAGAAGCCCGCCACGGCCACGGCCGCGAAGAAGAGCGCGAACTGGCCCGAATGCTTCGACAGGCGCCTTTTTATTCCATCCATATCCATACACCCCGCAGCCGCGCGGAATCGGCCCCCGGCCCGCTCGCATAAGGCCGGGCCGGGCCATGACGCTGAACCATCGGGCCGAAGCCCGTTTTGTCAATGGAAAAACGGCCCGCGCATTCCTTCCCATCACCCCCTCAAAAAAAATTATGCGTTCTGCGCGTTCGTGCGCAAAATGTCTTGCGTTTTTTACGCCACTCTGTTTCTCAATGTTCGTCGCTTGCGTCAACGGCGGCCGGAAAGCCCGGCGCCGCATTCTCGCTAACGCGTAAAAGGACCGCCACATGGCCGCCGATAACCCCTGCCTCAAAGAACACGGGCCCTTCATCGCCTCCGGATGCCTCCAGTGCGCCGGGATCCGGGAGAGCTGCTGCGCCGAAAGCTACGTGCCGCTTACCATGGCCGACCTAAACGCCATTCTCGACCTGGGCTACACGCTCGAGGAGGCCGCCGAGGCCGGCGAATATTACGAGGAATACCTGGAGGACGCCGAGCCCTGGTGGCGCGCCGGCATGACCGAAATCGACGGGCGGCTTTTCCGCCTCACCACGCGCAAGAACGAGCGCTCGCAATGCGCCTTTCTCCGCGAAGGCCGGGGCTGCGTGCTGGGCGAACGGCGCCCGCGCGTATGCAAAATCTACCCCTTCTGGGTCGACGGGCAAGGCGAGATCGTGGTGGAACCCGGCGAGGAGGAGTGCTGCCTTATTGCCGGTAGCGCGGCGTCGGTAGAGCGCGGCATCCGCATGATCGACGAAAGCCCCGCGAGCATCGTGGAGCATTTTATGGCGATTAAGCGCGACTGCGAGGAGAACGGGGAGCGGCGCCGCGAACTGCTTTTACGGCTGCTGGGAAAAAAGGAGGCGATTACCGCATGAGCTGTCCGCCCGGCCCCGCGCGCGGGCGCGCACGGCCTACACCGCCGACGCATATTCGTGCCTTCAGCCCTTTACGCCCAGCTCTTCGCCGAAACGCGAGGCGCGCATGGCGAAAAGACCCAGCACCGCCGACAGGACGGCCAGAGCAATGTAAATCTTGAAGGCAGGCAGATAGCTTCCGCGCGCGTCGTAGATGTAGCCCGACAGCGGCGTACCTATCCCGCTCCCTAGCATCATGAACAGGTTTACCACTCCGAAGACCACGCCGAAATGCCTGAGCCCTGCTGAGCGTGCCGTCATGAGCGGCGGAAACACCGTCTGTACGGTTATACCGAACGAAAAAAGCACGCCCCCAGTAACGGCCGCTGTCGCAGAGTCTGCGCCGAATAGCAGGGCGAGGCCGGCAACCGTACAGCCGAAGACTAGTGCGAGCGCCCTGCCGATTCCCCACCGATCACTCACCAAGCCCACTATCACCTTGGCCGGCACAAGCATGCCCAGCGTGATCCCCATGACGAGCGAGGCGAATGCCGAGTCGTGCCCGATATCGCAGAGATAAGGAACTAGATGCATCTGCACGCCCATCACCTCCACACTGGCGAAAAAGACCATGAGCGCGAGAAGCCAGAACGACATGGTCGAAACTGCCTCGCGGAGAGACAGCCCCTCTTCCTCCGGCTTGGCCGACTCCATAGCAGTCACACTAGCTCCGTAGGGGGCGAGGCCCAGTTCGCGCGGGCGGGAGCGCAGAAGCAACGAGGGAACCACGGTGAAAAGGGCGATCGCCCCGGCGAAGAAGATATAGGTGGCCTGCCAACCGTACTGGGCAAGCACGTGGTTACCCAGCGGATTGAAGA
>MVZN01000094.1 GCA_002069125.1 Spirochaetes bacterium ADurb.BinA120 | reverse complement strand
GACCTTCGCGCGGAGCTACTACGCCGGATGCCTCGCTACGGAAACGGCATAGCCGAGGTTGACGCCATGACTCAGGCCGCGGCGGACGCCTTTACCGACGCTGTTTGCTCGCATAAAAACAGCCGCGGCGGAGGCTACATCCCCGGATTCTACTCGATGACCTGCCACATAGGCTTCGGCAAAAAGACCGGCGCGCTTCCCGACGGAAGGCGCGCCGGCGAAAGGCTCTCGAACGGCCTTTCGCCCGTGGACGGCGCCGATTGCGCGGGCCCGACGGCCGTACTGCGCTCGGCGGCATCGTTAGACAGCTCGCGCTGGGCCAACTGCTACGCGCTCAACATGAAATTCGACAAGAAGACCATAGGCGGCGAGGCCGGGGCGCGGGCGCTTGCCGGGCTGCTCGGCTCCTATATAAAAAACGGGGGCATGCAGGCGCAGGTAAACGTGTTAGACGCAGACACGCTGCGCGCCGCTAAAAGGGACCCGGCGTCTTATCCGGGCATAGTGGTACGCGTGGCCGGGTACTGCGCCTATTTTACCGACCTTCAGCCGGACGTGCAGGACGAGATCATCGAAAGGACGGCGCATGGCGTCTCATGAGACCGCGCCTGTCTTCGCGGTACAGCACTTCTGCCTGCACGACGGGCCGGGGATCCGCAGCCTGATCTTCTTCAAGGGATGCCCGCTTCGCTGCGCCTGGTGCCAGAACCCGGAATCCTGGAGCGAGCGAGCAGAGATAGGCTTTAAGGAAAGGCTCTGCATCTCGTGCGGCAGGTGCGCCGAGGCCTGCACGTCGGATTCCGAAAACAGGCCAGTGTACCGCGACGCGGATCTCTGCCGCTTGTGTTTCGCCTGCGTCGAGGCGTGCCCGTCGGGAGCTCTGGTGCGCCTCGGCTCGCCTAAAAGCCCGGACGAGCTTATAAACGAGCTTTCGGCCGAATTTCCGCTCATGCGCGAATCCGGCGGCGGGGTGACCCTTTCGGGCGGGGAGCCCACACTTTATCCAAAATACTCAGCGGCGCTCGCGCGAAAACTCCGCACATTAAAGATACCACTGGCCCTCGAGACCTCCGGCATGTTCGGCTTTGGCGCAGTAAAACAAATGCTCGCGGCGATGGACCTCGTGCTCTTCGACATAAAGCTCTTTGACGACGAGGAGCACCGGCGGCATTGCGGCACAGGAAACGCCGTTATAAAAAAAAACCTCACTACACTCGCGGGCGGGAAAGGCAAAGGGCCGGGGCTTTGGCCGCGCATGCCCCTCATACCGGGCGCCACCGCGACCAGGGCGAACATAGAGGCATGGGCCGGATTTCTCCGCCGTCTCGGCTTTAAGGCCCTGAGCGTGGTGCCCTACCACCGGATGGGAAACGACAAGCGGGCGTGGCTCGGCGCCCCGGCAGCGCCCGAATACGATGTGCCCACGGAAGAAGAGACCGAGTCGTGCATCAGGACATTTGAACGCTTAGGACTTTCCGCCTTCCTTCCGGGCGAGGAGGATTGGAGCCTGATCTGACGCAAATTCCCCGCCATTATTCCCATTTGCCTTCCACCACCTACAACCCATGCTCGAGCGCGGCGGCAAACTGCGCGGCGCGCCTTTCATGTTCGTCCCTCGTCCGGGAAGGACGGCCTTCGTGCCGCAAATGGAGACACGCGCGACCCTACGGAATCGGCGCGATCACCTGCGACGACGCGAACAGCCAGGTGACAACCAGGGCATTCATCAGAGCGCTCAGGTAGATAGTCCCCGTTATCTGGTAAAACCAAGTGGACTGAATCATCACAATGGTAAGGGTCAGCATTATAAAAAAGAGCTCGATGATGAACACCACAAATACCCCTCCCGGGCCCTCGAACGGAATGAAACCGGTTGTCAGCAGGGGAACGTACTGCACCAGCAAGAAGAGGAAAAGAGGGGTGATAAGGGCAAGGATGTTCCTTCCGGTCCACGAGCCGTAGGTCCGCCACCAGCTCGGTTTTTCAGCCCGTCGAATCTGTCCATGCACAAACGATGTCAGGACGAGGAAGCCGAAGAGGATGAACGGAAAATAAAGCGCGAACATAAGCACCCTGTAAGGGGTGAGATCGCTAAGCAGCGGATAGATGAACCTGAAATCCACAAGCGCAAGCCTTTCACTCGTGTACTCACAGGCATAGATAAAGCCAAAAAGAAGCATGCCTAAAAGTACGGTGCGGCCGATGCGCCCGCCATCGAGGCCCCAGCGCTCCCTGAAATGCGATATGCCCAGGTCGTACCAGCTCAGTCCGCCGGAGGACGACTCCTTCCCATACCATCTCCTTAAAAGCATAAGGCCGATAAGGTTGATGATGACGAACCACCATACGATTGCGTCCACGAGCAGCATGGGGAACACCCTGTCCACGGGGACGACGAATTTATGGATCGCGAATAACGTCATGATGAGCGGAAGATAAAGCCACATGAGCGCCCCATTAATCGCGGCGTATTTCCACCATTTTCCTTCCGGACACGCGTAGCCGAAGGCCTGTCCCTGGCGTATAGGCCTGAAAAACGGCCTTCGCAGCAACACGAGCCCCAGCGGCAGGAGCGAGAGAAAACAGGCAAGCATTGCAAGAAGCGTCATGGCCTCCTTGATCTGCCAGGTCTGATCGTTCTTGTCCTTCCACAGGCTCTCCGGCGGGCCGAGGGAGAGGCGCATCCAGTCCAGGGCCTCCGCTATACAGGCCCTGCTGTGCGACTCCTGCACATGGGAAATACGCGTAACGAAAACCCGCCGGGCGGTGCCCTTCGCGAAATCCCCGTAGGTTGTGTTGAAACGGGGATCGGCGACCGGGAAGGCGTTAAGGGTGGTTTCGGTTTTCATCCACTGTTCCATGATGTTCGTGGTGGCCGTAAACCGGTCTCGAAACTCATCGAATTCGCCGATTATCATGATCATATTCTTCGGCCTGTCACGCGTGGCGCGTTTGTCGTAGGCGTTTCCGACGATGGCAACCGCCCGTATGGACGGGTCCTCCAGCGCGATCCAGTAGGAGTATTCGGCACCCATGCTGTGCCCCATCACGCCTACCCGCCGCGAATCCACAAACGGAAGAGATGCCAGGTACTTCGCCGAGGATCGGGCCCCGAAGGTCTTATCGAAGCGCGGATCGTCCATGTCGTGCGGCGGGTCCGAATTCCCCCTGCCTATTGCATCGATGCTGAGGGTTACGAAGCCCCTTCGCCCCAGCTCGATGCAATAGGAATCGCCGCTTTCCCGGTTGTTCTGGTAACCGTGAATGAATAGCACCCCCGGATGCTTATCCGCTTCCGTCGCCGTAACGGGCCTGAATAGTTTGCCGCGGATCCTGTTGCCGTCCTCATTCTGAAAATATACGTTGGAGACCTCCACGGAACCGGAATCCGTCTGAATCCTGTGGGCGGTATATACCGCCCCTATGAACACGAGCTGAAGGGCGACGAAGGCTAATAGGGCCTTTAGGCCCTTCCCGGTGTTGAACATACTATCCGTATTCATTCCGACCTCCTCATCCAAAATCGGCGCGGCCTCCGGCAATATAAGCGCAACGCCGCGTCCGGTACGGCACGTCGCACTATCCTCCCCTATGCAAATGGGCCTTTCGGTCGCACGCAGTATCGCATCTCTGCGTTCCCCGGATCGACTGAAGCACCACCATCCGTTCAGCGGAGTATATACGAATACCCCGCGTTTTTCAAGGCCTATTTTCACAATTGAGCGGGGCTCACGCCCCCTCCCAAAGAATACTTGACACAGCCGCTCCGGCCTACCTTCTATTCAGCCCATGGACCTTTCTCTTAACGGCACACAGCTTATGGTGCGTAAGGCCGTCCGCTCCTTCGCCCGCGAGGCGCTCGAGGAATGGGCCGGGGTGCTCGACCGCGAATCCCGCCCCCTGCCGAGCGAGCTTACGGCCGAGATGGGCCGCATCAACCTGTGGGGAATCCAGGCCCCCCGCGAGTACGGCGGCGCCGACCTCGACGGCATCAGCTATACAGTCGCCATCGAGGAGCTGTCGCGAGTGAGCGCCGCCGTGGGCCTCGGCGTAACTGTGCACAACTCCGTTTGCCTGGCGCCCCTTTTAAAGTTCGGCACACAGGACCAGCTTAATCGCTACGCTCATGAGCTTGCGAGCGGGAAAAAAATCGGAGGATTTACGGTCACCGAGCCGCAGGCCGGCTCCGATGCCGCGTCCATTTGCACGACGGCCGTGCGGAAAGGCGATCGCTATATAATAAACGGCCAGAAGGCCTTCGTCACCAACGGAGGCACGGGCGATATCTTTCTGGTCGCGGCCACGCTCGATCCGAAAAAAAAGGCCCGCGGCATCGCCGTATTCATCATGGAAAAAAACATGCCCGGCTTCGAGGTGGGGAAAGTCGAGGACATGATGGGGGTGCGCGGCAACATGGTCTCCGAGCTCTACTTCAACAACGTGTCCGTTCCGGCCGAAAACATCCTGGGCCGCGCCGAGGACGGTTTCAGGGTATGCATGCAGGCGCTCGACATCGGGCGCATCGGCATCGCGGCCCAGGCCCTGGGGATAGGCATGGCGGCCTATGAGGCCGCCGCGGGCTACGCCGCAGAGCGCCGCCAGTTTGGACGGCCCATAGGGGAATTCCAGGGCGTGGCGTTTAAGCTGGCCGAGATGAAGACCGGCCTGGACGCGGCGCGCCTTCTCATCTACAGGGCCGCGCATCTGAAAGACAAAGGGCTGCCCTACTCCGTCGAATCGGCAATGTGCAAGCGCTACGCGTCCTCGGTCGCCATGGAGGTCTGCCGCGAGGCGCTGCAGGTTTTCGGGGGCTACGGCTATGTAAAGGACCTGCCGGTGGAAAGATATTTCCGCGACGCGAAGATCACCGAGATCTACGAGGGGACCTCGGAGGTGATGAACATCATCATCGGAAACGCCATTATGAAAGAATTTGAGAGGATGTGAGTATGCTCTCCATACTAATTTGCGTAAAGCAGGTGCCCGACACGGGCCGCGCCCTCTTCGACCTCAAGACCGGCTCAATAGACCGCGCCTCGGCCGAAAACATCGTCAATCCCGACGACCTCCATGCGCTCGAGACGGCTCTATCCATAAGGGACACTGTCGGCGCCCGAATTACGGCGCTGTCCATGGGCCCGCCCGGAGCCCGCGAGGCCCTGTACGAGGCCGCAGCCTACGGCGCGGACCGTTGCGTGCTCCTCTGCGACCCGCGCTTTGCCGGCTCCGACTCGCTGGCCACCAGCCGCGCGCTCGCGGCAGCCATCATAAAGACAGGGCCCTTCGACCTCATCATCACAGGACGCGAGGCGATAGATGGCAGTACTGGCCATGTGGGCTACCAGCTTTCGGAGATACTGAAGATCCCGCTCGTCACTCGCATCCACGCCTATAACATCGAGGGACGATACATCACCATCGAACGCCTCTACGGACACGAATACCAGAAAATCCGCGCATCCCTTCCGCTAATCCTATCGGTGGGACGCGAAGACAACCGGGTGCGCTTTCTCCGCTTAGCCGATATCGCAGTTAGTTCCAATACGGCAATAGAGGAGCTCTCCATGGACGACATCGGCGGCAGGGAGGATGAATACGGCATCACGGGTTCGCCGACGGTGGTAGTCGATACGCGCAAATTCAATCACACGCGCTCGCGTGAATCCATCGAGGGCGGCGCGACCGAAAAGGCCCGGGCGATAGTGCAACGCCTCAAAAAACACGGCATACTGCAATACTGAGAA
The DNA here is from genome assembly GCA_002069125.1 of Spirochaetes bacterium ADurb.BinA120. Taxonomy (GTDB): domain Bacteria; phylum Spirochaetota; class UBA4802; order UBA4802; family UBA5368; genus MVZN01. The sequence goes on along the minus strand of MVZN01000094.1, from coordinate 3,580 downwards.
AAACCATGAAGGATGCGAATATAACCGGCGGGGAGCATCGTGATATCTGGGTCTTTGCCGAGATCCAGGACCACGAGCGGGTGCTCGAGGGCGCCCTGGAGCTCATCACGCGAGGGCGCGAGCTTGCCGACGCCTTAGGAGAAAGGCTCTGTGCGCTAATATTCGCGCTTAACGCCGAAGAATACCTGCCCCTAATCGAACGCCATGGACCGGATATCATAATGTACGCGAGCGACCCTGCGCTCAAACATTATGACGACCGAATAATTCCCGACCTGTTTGCCGGCCTCATAGCCGAACACAGGCCGTCTATCGTGCTCTTTCCGTCAACCGAGGCCGGGTCCGACCTCGCGCCGCGCTTAGCGGCCCGTTTCGGCACCGGCCTTACCGCCCACTGCACCGGCCTCTCTATAGCCGACCACCCCGAATACGGAAAAAACCTCCTCCTCATGGAGCGCCCGGCGTACGGAGGAAACGCAATCGCCGCCGTAATGTGCCCGCACGCGCGCCCGCAGATGGCCACGGTACGCCAGGGCGTCTTCGAAAAACGAGAGCGCACCGACGTAAAGACCGAAATCGTAAAACTAAGCTTCTCCGCCCCCGGCTCTGACGGAAGGATAGAGAGCCTCCAGGCCCCGCTTCGCCGGGACCGCCCCGCGGTGCCGCTGGAGCAGGCCCGTGTAATCGTTGCGGGTGGCCGCGGCCTCGGTTCCAAGAAGAACTTCGACCGCCTGTACGAACTCGCCTCGCTTTTGGGCGGCGAGACAGGCGCAACCCGCGTGCCTGTTTTCAACCGCTGGTGCGGCGAGGAGCGCATGATAGGGCAGACGGGAAGGACCGTGCGCCCGCGCCTCTACATAGGCTTCGGCGTATCCGGGCAGATACAGCATACGGCATCCATCGTGGAATCCGAGATCATCGTATCGATAAATACCGATCCCGAGTCGCCGCTTGCGGAGATGTCGGACTATGTGGTCACCGACGACGCCGCAGCGCTGCTCGAGGCCCTAATTGCACGCCTTAAGACTGAGAAGCAGAGTTGAGGGGGGGGGCAGTGGAAAGTCGAAAGTTGAAAGGTCAAAGTTAGAACAGGCCATCGTCCATAGGGGCTACAGCCCCTTGTTCTTACACGGCGAGCACTTAAGGCGTTTCCATAAATAAGTTCGCAAGCCCTTTCTGCACTTTCAGGCATAAATTCCAAAAATAATATTGACATAAAGCGACCCTCATGGCAAAAAATGAGTGAGCGCTTACTCATTTTATTGGCAATATTGACACCCGCTCCTTTGACGGGTATATTGAATTCTTTATGGAGGGCGGCCATGAATTTCAACGGTCTTTCCGTGGGCATTCCCAGGGAGATAATGGAACACGAGTTCCGGGTTGCGGCGATACCCGAAACGGTAAAAAAGCTCGTCGCAGGAGGCGCGAAGGTCCTGGTCGAGACCGGGGCCGGAAGCGGCGCGCACTTCTATGACGATGAATACCGCGCGGCCGGCGCAACGATCGTCGACGACTGCGAGAAGCTCTACGCGCAGGCCGACATCATCATGAAGGTCAAGGAACCCCTTTATAACGAGACAAAAAACAAACACGAGGTGGCCATGATGAAGAAGGGCCAGCTCCTCGTCACATTTCTGCACCCGGCCTCGCCTTCCAACCACGGCATGGTGCAGGACCTCGCCAGCCAGGGGGTCACGGCCCTCACGCTCGATGGGATACCGCGCATAACGCGCGCTCAGTCCATGGACGCCCTAACCTCCATGAGCACGGTCGCCGGCTATAAGGGAGTCATTATGGCCGCCGACGTTCTTACCAGGTTTCTTCCCATGGTGGGAACGGCGGTGGGCGTCATTCAGCCCTCCCAGGTGTTCGTAGTAGGAGTTGGGGTGGCGGGCCTCCAGGCGCTGGCCACTGCGAAGCGCCTCGGCGCCCAGGTTTTCGCCGCCGACATACGGCCCGACGCGGTCGAGCAGGCCAAAAGCCTCGGCTCCAAGATAGTGGAAACGGGCGTCCCCGCCCAGATGGCGATCGGCCAGGGCGGATACGCGCTCGCCCTTACCAACGAGTGGCTAAATAAAGAGCGCGAGGCGATAAGGGAGGCGGTCGCTAAGTCGGATATCATCGTGCTTTCGGCCCTGGTGCCGGGAAAAATCGCCCCCATCCTTGTTACCGAAGAAATGGTGAAGGGGATACGCCCCGGCTCGGTAATAGTGGACATAGCCATAGACCAGGGGGGCAACTGCGCATCGACCGACCCCGGCCGTACCTGCGTGAAGCACGGCGTTACCATCATCGGCACCAAAAACATCCCCGGATACCTGCCGACGAGCTCCACGTGGATGTTCGCCCACAACATCCTCAACTTCGTCTCGCACCTCGTAAAGGACGGAAAGCTGAACATCGACCGTAGAGACGAGATAATAGCCTCCTCGCTCGTCACGATCGATGGCGGGCTTGTTCACGCCGGGGCGCTCGAAGCGATCGCGGCAAGCGGAAAGGGGGCCTGATTATGGAATTTATCATCCTGCTCATCGTATTCGCCATCTCGACCATCGTCGGCTACCGGCTGATATCGAACGTGCCGTCGCTTCTGCACACGCCGCTCATGTCGGGAATGAACGCCCTCTCCGGGGTGACTGTGCTCGGAGCGCTGGTCGCGGCGGCGGTCGCGCTTCGAACCGGAAGCAAGGCGCTCGGCCTTGCCGCCATAGTGCTTGCAACCGTCAACCTCGTCGGGGGCTTTATGGTCACCGGCAGGATGCTTCGCATGTTTAGATCGGGGAAGTGACAAAATGAATTTCGGAATCTATGAAGCGGCCGTAGCGGCCGTCATACTCGCCGTACTGGCAGGAATAAGGATGATGAGCTCCGCACGGACCGCATCCCTCGGCAACTGGATAGGCTCCGCCGCCATGCTCGCGGCTATCGCCCTCGTCCTATGGCATAATAACATAATAGGCACGGCCGAACTCTACGCGGCCATGGGCCTCGGCGCCCTTGTAGGCATAGTGCTGGCCTTGCGCGTCACAATGATCCGCATGCCACAGATGGTAGCTCTTCTCAACGGACTCGGCGGCGGCGCATCGTTCCTGGTGGCGCTTTCGGTCATATTCCAAAACCACGAGGCCATGGACATCCCCGCCCGCTCCACGGGGCAACTCGCTCTTATAATAGGGGCAGTGACACTTTCCGGAAGCTTAGTCGCGGCCGGAAAACTCCATGGCCTGCTTCCTCAGCGCCCCGTTCGCATTCGAGGCGCGGGCGTCCTATCATTTTTGTTTCTGGCCGCGCTCGGCGGCCTGGGTGACTGGGCTACCTTCGCCGATGCCGGCACGGCCGCCGTCGTTTCGCTCGCCGTCCTGGTACTTGCGCTCCTCTTCGGCATACACTTCACGCTTCCCATCGGCGGGGCGGACATGCCGGTCGCCATCTCGCTACTAAACTCTTACTCGGGGCTTGCAGCCTCCATCTGCGGTTTCGCGATTAACGATATACTGCTCGTCTCCATAGGCGCGATTGTGGGTGCCGCCGGACTTATCCTCACACGCATAATGTGCCGCGCCATGAACCGCTCGCT
>MVZN01000093.1 GCA_002069125.1 Spirochaetes bacterium ADurb.BinA120 | reverse complement strand
TTTGCTCGATATCGCTCGGCGGAATAGATTGAAAACATCTTTGGAAAAAGGAAGCCCGGGAGCGCCGAAGCGGCTCCTCTCGCTCGACGCCTTTCGCGGCCTTACCATTGCCGCGATGATACTCGTAAATAATGCCGGCGACTGGGGCCGCGTCTACGCTCCGCTGAGGCACGCGGCCTGGCACGGATGGACCGTGGCCGACCTCGTCTTCCCTTCCTTTGTATTCATTTTAGGTTCGGCCATCCCCCTTTCCCTCGGGCATAGGCTCGACGCCGGGGTGCCGCGGCGCTGCATTGCGCTGTCGGTTTTCCGGAGGGCCGCCATTCTGCTCCTTTTAGGCCTTGCGCTCAATCTCATTCCGGAATTCGATTTCAATACCGTCCGCATCCCGGGCGTATTGCAGCGCATCGCCCTCTCGTATCTTGCGGGCGCGATGGTCTTTATGGCGACCCGGCGTCCGGTGCTGTGGGGGGGGGCGGCCGTTGCGCTTATGGCCCTTCACTGGGCCGTGCTGAAACTCGCGCCGGTGCCAGGTTTCGGCGCCGGAGTGCTTGAACCGCTCGGAAACGCCGCCTGGTACATCGACAGCACCCTGTTCGCCGGCCACACCTATAAGCTCGCCCCTGCGCCCGGCTTCGACCCGGAGGGGCTTCTCGGCACCCTCTCCTCGGCGGCAACCGTGCTCTTCGGCATGTTGGCCGGCCGGTGGATGAGGGCGGAGCGCATGCCGCAGGAGCGCTTTCGCGGCCTTTTCGCCGCGGCCAATATAATGCTCGGAGTCGGCCTCATCCTGAACGTATTCCTGCCGATCAACAAGAACCTATGGACGCCGGCATTTACCGTGTTTACATCCGGTATCGCACTGTACGCTATGCTAGCTTTTTACAGGCTGGTGGATATAAAGGGAAGGGCGCTTCCCGGAAGGCCGCTACAGGCGCTTGGCGCTAACGCTCTTGCTATATATGCGCTTTCTTCTCTGACTGCAAAAATTCTGGTTTCGGTGACCATTACCGGTGCCGATGGAGCGGCCCTGCCCCTTAAGACAATCATTTTCAAGGCGCTCTTCGTCTCATGGATGGGGCCGTACGCAGCCTCCCTGGCGTATGCAGTCATGAATCTAATCCTCTGGTTAGGGCTGGCGCTGGTTCTTTTCAGGAAAAATATTTTTATCAGGGTTTAAGGCCGGTGCGGTGCGGTATAGCATTTGAGTGTTTTTCTCCCGCAGGTGTATCTTATGCCTTTAAGATAATTCATCCATGCTTTCGCATAGCGTTCTTCCGAGGCGGCCTGTGAATACCTTTTTGGGATCATCAATATATGATATTTTAGTTTTTTCCATTACTGGACGAAAAATATATTGACGCGGTACGGGCCCTGTGCTTATTTGTGCATCATAAGGTATTGAAAGCGATGATGACCACGCGCCATAACTCCATTCTTCTATTGGCCCTACTATTAGACCACAGGGAGAGCGCGTGGTGCGTTTCGTGATGTAGTTTACTACACAGAGCCAGTCAGAAAGGCCGTCATGGAAACCACCATGGCGGCCTTTTTTATTTTTTGAATGCCGGAGGTGAAGGGGTATGTGTATCCCGCGAAGTCTACGAAAAACATGCAAATTGAAAACTGCCATATAGGCCTAATAATCAAACAGGAGATTTCACAATGCAGAACGACAGGATTTATATTTTCGATACCACGCTTCGTGACGGCGAGCAGTCGCCGGGATTCAGCATGAACATGGACGAGAAGCTCCACTTCGCCGACCAGCTCGTAAAGTTGGGCGTCGACGTAATAGAGGCCGGTTTTCCGCGCTCCTCCCAGGGCGACTTCGACGCGGTGCGGCGCATCTCCGGGCGCGTGAAGGGGGCGCAGGTGGCGGGCCTCGCCCGGGCGAACTTCGAGGACATAGATACGGCCTGGGAGGCGCTTAAGGGCGCGGAGAACCCCCGCATTCACACCTTCATTTCGAGCTCGGACATACACATCGAGTACCAGCTCAAAAAGACGCGGGAGCAGGTCCTGGAACAGGCGGTGGCCGCAGTGAAGCGCGCCTGTGCTTACACCTCGAACGTGGAATTCTCGCCTATGGACGCTACTAGAAGCGACAGGGCGTATCTCGCCGACATGGTGGAGGCCGTCATAGAGGCCGGGGCTGCAACTGTGAACATTCCCGACACGGTGGGATATTCCATCCCCTCCGAATTTCACGATCTTATAGCGTATCTCTTCGAACACGTGAACAACATCCACCGCGCTGTAATCTCCGTGCACTGCCACAACGACCTCGGACTGGCCGTAGCCAACGCGCTCGCGGCAATTCAGGCGGGTGCGCGCCAGGTGGAATGCACCGTAAATGGAATAGGCGAGCGCGCCGGCAACACCTCGCTCGAGGAGATAGTGATGGCGATAAAGACCCGCTCGGGCCTTTTTAACGTGCATACCGGAATCAACACGCGGCAGATCATGTCGGCCTCGAAGCTCCTTACACATATAACGGGCGTGGCCGTGCAGCCGAACAAGGCCATCGTCGGCGCCAACGCCTTCGCCCACGAGTCGGGCATACATCAGGACGGCGTATTGAAGAACGCCATGACCTACGAGATAATGAATCCGGAGGACGTGGGGATAGGGCGATCGAATATAGTGCTTGGCAAGCATTCGGGGCGCCACGCGGTGATAGAGCGGCTTAAGTTCCTGGGATATGAACTGTCCGGCGAGGAGCTCGAGCGCTTCTTCAAGTATTTCAAGGCGCTCGCCGACGCGAAAAAGCAGATATTCGACGAGGACCTCGAGGTGCTCATCGGCGAGACGGTATACAAGGAGAAGGGACGCTTTAAGGTGACGAACGTGCAGATATCCACCGGAATGTTCTCGCCGCCCATGACGCTCGTTACGATTAAGGACAGGGATAACGACGGAGCCGAGTCCTTCGACGTGGCCGCCGGCAACGGCGGGGTGGACGCGGGCATAAACGCCGTCAAAAAGATCACCGGTACGAAGGCCCGCATAGAGGCCTTCAACCTGGTCGCCATTACGGGCGGTTCGGATGCGCTCTGCGAGGTGACGGTGACGGTCTCCGAGGAGTATGAGGGTAGGACGCTTAAATCGACCGGAAGCGGCGTCAATATCGACATATCCGTGGCGGGCATCTTCTCCTTCGTCGACGCCCTCAACAAGATGGAATATCGAAAGAAGGTAAACGGTATACGTGAACGGGTCGAGGCGCGCGTCTGAGCCAAGCGGGCCCCGGGGACGTTAGCTTTTATGAAAGTAAAAAGGGCGGGAACGTCTTCCCGCCCTTTTTTTAAACTTATCGGCCGGGTCAGTTTACTATGAGAAGGGCGAGCAGCCGCTCCGCGGCCGCGCAGACGACCACTATAACCCAAAAATAGGCCAATAGGGGAACGGTGCCGGGGGGAGCGAGGTCCGGTTTTTCCACTCGCGGCCGTTTGCCCGGGCGCCGGAGTGAGGCGAGCGTCGGCGCGAGCGCTCCCGGCGCGACGGCGAGTACAAAGCCGGAGAGGTTCCACCACATCCACGAAACGGTGCCTTCGAAAAAAATCCACAGAATGAGGTTAAGGCCGAAGCCGGCGGCAAAGCCCGCAAGCGCATGAGCCTCCCTCGCTCGGGGAGCCAGTATGCCGAGCGCGAACACGCCCGCCACCGGACCGTAGAAGGCCGAGCCAATTTTGTTTACGAGCTCGATGACTGTTTCCGAACCGCCCGCTATATGCAGGGCGAAGACGGTCGAGAAAACGCCCCAGAAGAGGGCGATCATGCGCGACGCGAACAGCTTTTTTTTATCGCTCATCGAGTCGAGCCCAGGGAACATCCTGCACGCGAAGTCCTCCCAGGTGACGGCCGAAAGCGAGTTTATGGCCGAGTCCAGGCTGGACATGGAGGCGGCGAGCATGCCGGCCACCGCAAGTCCGAGAAGTCCGGGCGGCAGGTAATCGGTAAAGAAGCGGGGCATGAGGTAATCGGGCGGAAGTCCCTTGAGCGAGGCCGCGAATTCGGGCCTGGCGGCGAGGAAGGATATCATAAGCACGCCTATGGCGGAGTAGGTCAACACTATCGGGAAGCGTACGATAGCGTTGAAGACGAGCGCTCGCCGCGCCCCGGCGGCGCCGCCGGAGGCGAGCAGGCGCTGGGCCTGGCTCTGGTCGCAGCCGTAATACGAAATATAAAGAAAGAGCCCTCCGAAGAGCATGGGCCAGAATGAGAAGGTCTCCCCGTCGCCAAGGCCGGTCGAGTCGAACACGAATACCTCGAGCCGGCCGGCGGCATCGGCCGGAATCGACACGCCCTTGCCGAGGAGCGTCCACAGAACGAATACGCAGGCGATGGAGCTAAGCCAGAGCACGACGAGCTGGAGCAGGTCCGTGTAGATGTCGGCCCGAATGCCCCCAAAGACGGTATAGGCGAGCGCGACCGCGGCTATAAGTACGATGGACGGGCGGATGTCGAGTCCCAAAAACGCCCCCGCCACGTAGGAGGTGGCAAGAAGCACCACTCCGGCGCCGAGCGAACGGCTTATTAGAAAGATCATGGAGAGCGTGTAGCGTGATGTTTTTCCGAAACGCTCCTCCAAGTATTCGTAGATGGTGGCCCCGCCGAGCCTGGAGTAGGCCGGCAGGAAAAGCGCTATTATGCCGAGCATGGCGAGCGGGACGGCGAGCTCGTACTGAAGCCAGCGAAGCCCGCCGCCGGCCTTAAGGGCTATGAACGCGGGCGCTCCGACCAGGCTTATGGCGCTCACCTGGTTCGCGGCGAGAGAGGAGCCGGCAAGCCAGTACGATATCCGCCTTCCGCCTAAGTAATAATCGGACTGGTCCTTCTGCCTCCTGCCGACCATATAGCTCATGCCGAGGATGAGCGCTGTAAGCGCCGAGATAATGGCCCAGTCGAGTATGTTCATCGCGCCTCCTCTTTGACATGATTGGTCCCGGGGCCGCGAGGATGGTGGTAAAAATTACTTTGCACACTTCAATAAAAATTATAGAGTGCACAAAAACCGATCGAAGTATGCACCGGATCGGCCTGAACGTCCAGCCTTTTTGGAGGAACGGATGAACGAGTATATCTCGAAGGCGATGGAGCTCGCCATCGCGTGGAGCGTCCCGCTTTCAATACTGGCGTGCGCGCTTGCCGCGGGATGGTTCTTTCACGGTGTCGTCATTAAACGCCTCGTGCGGGCCCTTCCGCCCTCGGGCTGGGAGCCGGCGAAGGTGATAAGGACGGCGCTACGGCGAATGGTGATATTCTGGTTTCTGCTGGCGGGCGCCTATATCGCCGCCCTCAGCATCTCGCCGGAGGAGGCGGCGCTGTCGACGGTCCGCAAATGGGTGACAGTGCTTGCGATATTCACCGTCACCATTGTCGTCTCGCGCGCCATTGTGGGAATAATCGGGGTTTACGCCAAAAAAACGGAGGCGGTGCTTCCCTCCGCGTCGATCTTCTCGAATATCGCCCGCGCGGTCGTCTTTATCGTAGGCATTCTCGTTATTCTGCAGTTCCTCGGAATATCCATCGCCCCCATATTGACGGCGCTGGGCGTCGGAGGGCTGGCCGTGGCCCTCGCCCTTCAGGATACGCTTTCAAATCTGTTCGCCGGGCTCCAGATTATCGTGTCCAGGCAGATACGCAAGGGGGATTACGTAGAGATAGACGGTTCGCAGTCCGGTTATGTGATGGATATAAGCTGGCGGAATACCATTATAAGAGGCTCGGGCAACAATCATATCATCATCCCCAATTCAAAGCTGGCGAATGCCGTCGTAGTCAATTATCATCTTGTCGAGAAGGACATTTCGATCGTTGTGCCCGTTGGCGTTGCTTACGACAGCGACCTGGATCTGGTGGAGAGGGTCAGCTTCGAAGTGGCCATGGAGGTCCAGGGAGGGCTTCCAGAGGCGGCGGAGGGATTCAGGCCGACCGTTGGATTTAGCGGATTCAAAGACTCGGAAATCGCGCTGAATATCGTCATGCGGGCCAGGGAATACGCGGGCCAGTACGCAATCAGACACGAGCTTGTAAAAAGGCTCCACAGGCGCTATGCCGAGGAGGGCATAGAGATACCCTTTCCGGTACGCACCGTGCAAATGAAAGAAAGCTTGAAAAAATCCCGATAGGCTGTACACTTACCGTAATGGATATACACTCATATTAGGATATTCCAATGTACAATATTTTAATGCACTCCGACGAGATTTCCAGGGTGGAATACGATCCCAACCATCCTTTCAAGCCTGGCAGGGGGAAACAGCTTTTGGACCTCCTCAAACGGCATAATCTTATATTCGAAGACAACCAGAAGATCATAAGTCCCGAGCCGCTTGACGAGAGCCTGCTGCTGCTCGCGCACACACGGTATTATATCGACCTCTTCAAGCGGGCCGACGAGGGCGAGTTTTCGCTCGAGATGCTGGAGGCGGGCCTCGGCACCGGCGACAACCCGGTATTCCGGGGCATGTACCGATTCGCGCTCTTAACCTCGGGCGGGACCTGGCAGGGGGCGCAGATGCTCGACTCGGGCGAGGCTCGATTCGTCTTCAATCCCATAGGGGGCTATCATCACGCCGGGAAGAACCACGCCGGTGGCTTCTGCTACGTCAACGATATAGGCATAGCCATAATGGACCTTATAAAAAGGGGACGCCGCGTGGTATATGTCGACGTAGACGTGCACCACGGGAACGGAGTTCAGGACCTCTTTTATAAGGACAGCCGGGTGCTAAAGATATCCATACACGAGTCGGGGATGACGCTCTATCCCTGGAGCGGTTTCCAGAACGAGATAGGGGCCGACGCGGGGAGGGGCTACAACGTCAACATACCGCTTTTAAAGGGCACGGACGACGAGGTTTATGTGGAGGCCTTCGAGTCGGTCGTACCGCCGCTGGTAAAGGCCTTTGGCCCGGACATAGTGTTCGCCCAGATCGGCGGGGACGTGCACAAGGAGGACCCGCTGGCGCACCTTCGCCTGACCTCCAACGGATACAAGAGGGTAATTCAGACGATAAACGAACTATCGCCAAAGGTGATGGCGACCGGGGGGGGCGGCTACAACGTGTACAAGACATCCGCGCTATGGGCGCTCGCCTGGGCCACCTTCTGCGGACTGACTCCGAGCGACCACTATGCCGGCGTTGTGGGCGGGATGATGTACGGTCCCGAGGCGCACGCCGGGAGCCTGGAGGACGAGCCCTTTGTGGTGAAAGGGGCCGAAAAGGACGAATACCGCAGGCACGCGGATGAGGTGGTCGACTATATCCGCAAGCAGGTCTTCCCAATACACGGAATATGAAGGCTTCGGTCCACACGCGCCGGGCCGAGGCCGGAGAGCGATGAAGAGCGGTTTCACCAAGTCCCGGCAGCTCCTCCTGGTGGCAGTCGTCCTGCTCGTGCTCATCCTCTCCAACGGCGCCTTTCTCTGGCGGGAGGTCAGCCGCCTGCAGAACGACGCCCTCATCATCAACTATGCCGGAATAATGCGCGGCTCGATTCAGCGGGCATGCAATCATGAACTTGCCGGACGCCGCGCTGGAGCGGCATTCGAACAGATCGACGAGATAATGTCGAACTTTGAGGAGCGAAAACCGGGCTTCGAGATTAAAATGTTCGAGGAGCGCTTCTTCAAGGAGCTTCAGGAGCTCAAGGCCTCCTGGGGCCTTCTTAAAGAGCAAATAGCGCGCTTTCGCCTTTCACCCGACGCGATAAACAGGGAGCGCGTACTTGCTACCTGCGAGCAGTGCTGGGTCGCGTCAAACAGGCTGGTGTTCGCCACGCAGTACGCCTCCGAGGCCAAATTGGACGTTCTGGAGTATGTCTTCATCCTTATCGTGCTTAACGTCATCGCGGTCCTAATCATCATCGATCTGATACGAAATTATGTGCGTCAACAGTTGGAATTCGCGGCGCACCACGACCAGCTTACCGGGGCGCTTAACCGCTATTCCTATTCCATTGCGCTGGACCACGAAATAAAGCGCAGCCGGCGCTATGGATCGCCGCTCGCCCTTCTGCTTTTCGATATCGACAACTTCAAGGCGGTTAACGACACCCACGGACACAAGGCGGGCGACTCGGTGATCGAGGAGATTGCATATATAGTAAAGGGGCAGATACGGGACAGCGATTCCCTGTCCCGCGTAGGCGGCGAGGAATTCGCCGTCATCGCGGCGGAGAGCGACCGCGGAAGGGCCGCGGCCATGGCCGAAAAGCTGCGCGGGCTGATACAGGAGCACAGGTTCAGGCCGGCGGGCCGGGTTACGGTCAGCTTCGGGGTGGCGGCCCTTCGGCCTGACGACACGGCCGATACGCTCTTTCGGCGCGCGGACGCAGCGCTCTACCGGGCAAAGGAGGGAGGGCGAAACAGGGTGGAATGCGCCTGAATTGCCCGGGGCCGCGCGCGCCGGTGCGTGCTTGAGGAGCCGGCCTCAGACGAGCCTTTCCATCTCGCATGATATTTTTCCGTCGCTTTGTATTTCAATCAAAGCGTAGCTTCCTTGTTTAAAGGCTCCCGCGTTCACCACCAGCGTGTCGTTGAAGCGTTCAACTCCCCGGGCCTCATGTATATGGCCGCAGACGCAGAGATCCACCCGCTCCATCCCGATGAATGAGCGAACTGCCCTGCTCCCGGCGCGCAGGTACAAAAAGGTCTTATCGCGAATGCCCCGCGGCGGCGCGTGGGAGACGAGTACGCGCAGCGCGGCGCCGGCAGTCTCCGGAAATCCCTTTTGCAGGAGTTCCGGTATTTCGTCCTCGCGGTAAATGCTTCTCATGGGGATAGGAGTCGGGGAGGAGCCTCCCAGTCCGAAGAAGCCGATTCCGTTTATCACGAGGCCCCTGGCGTGAAGACCTATGCCCTTTTCGCGCAAATACGCTTCCACGGCCGGCTCGTCCCAGTTGCCGTGCACCGCGAGGATGTTCTTGTTGTAGGATTCCAAAAGCCCGATGATATTCCGCGCCTCGGAAACACGCCCTGTGTGCGTGATGTCCCCGGCGACGATTAGGATATCGGCCTCGCGGATGATGTCGCCCGCGCGCTCTATCATCTCCATGTTTCCGTGAATGTCGGCGATTGCCATAATCCGCGTAGGCAGGGCCTTCTTTGCGCCGGATTTTTTCATTTCATTCCTCCACTGTCGGTATCGAGGCCCTTTAAACGAACTCGAGCTCTTAAGGGCGGCCCGCCGTCGTGACGGCGCCTTTAGGCCCGCCTGACAGGGAAAATACCACCGGCCCCGGCATTTTGTCAACGCCGGAAGTTCGGGAAGTCTGTTGACAAACGGGGCCGGCGGCGGCTATTCTGGGCGCGGCCTTTTCGGGGGGACGCCGATGAACTACGTCGATTCTCACGCGCATTTT
>MVZN01000092.1 GCA_002069125.1 Spirochaetes bacterium ADurb.BinA120 | reverse complement strand
CGAGCGGTCGCGCAGTTTTTATCACCTGGTGAAGACGATTAAAGACTCACTATCAACAAATAACGAGTATTATCTACCCGTCGAAATTGAGTTATAAAAGACACAACGCTCTTTCAACAGCAATACGGCAATAAGTGAGCAATCAACCATGAAACTCACCGACAACGAAAAACGCGAACTATTCAAACTCATAGAAGCCGAAAGGCCCCTTCCCGACAAATACCGGTTCCTTCTGTTCGACGACAAACGCGAAGTGGAGCTCATCTGGAACGGCAAGACCAACGAGGTGACTAATATCGTCCTCCCCTTCCAGGTCATAGAGCAGGTGGACGAGCCGCGTCGCGCGGCCGGCGAGAAGAAAAGCGATACCCTGCACGAGGACGCCGGGAAAAAAGGCGCCGCCTCGAAGGTAAAAGAGGAAGACCAGGGCTACCAGGGGCTGCTCTTCGACGAGCGCGGCCGTCAGAAGTCCGGCTGGACGAACAAGCTTATATGGGGCGACAACAAACTCATCCTCTCGTCGCTTAAAAACGGCCCCATTCGGGAGGAGATAGAACGGGAGGGCGGCATCAAGCTCATCTACATCGACCCGCCCTTCGACGTGGGCGCCGATTTTTCGATGGATATCGAGATCGGCGACGAGACCTTTACCAAGCGGCCCAACGTGCTCGAAGAGCTGGCCTATCGCGACACCTGGGGCAAGGGGGCGGACAGCTTTATTGCCATGATCTATGAGCGGCTGGTGCTCATGCGGGATTTGCTGGCGGATGATGGGAGTATATATGTGCATTGCGATTGGAGATTAAATGCTTATTTAAAAATTATTTTAGAGGAGATTTTTGGAATTCGATCTTTTAAAAATGAAATAATTTGGAAAAGGGCAGCTGCACATAATTTTAAAACAATTGGTTATACTCGTAATAATGAAAATATCCTCTATTATACAAAATCTGATAAGTATATCTTTAATGAACAATATACTCCATATAGTAGTGTACAATTAGGCAGGTACAAGAAAGATGAACATGGAAGACTGTATAAAGCAGAGAATTTGACTTTCTCAACGACAAACTCAAACAGACAATTCGAATGGAGAGGAACAAAACCGCCAAATAACAGATCATGGGGAGCTTCAATTGAACAACTCGAAAAATGGTGGCATGAGGGTAGAATTCTTACGAGAAAAGATGGATCACCAAGGTTAGATGGTCTAAAAATTTACCTTGACGATACAAAGGGCGGTAATGCGCTATCTGTTTTATGGGATATATTGATAGAGTTGGAAATACTTCTGATGAGCGGATCGACTACCCCACCCAAAAACCTGAAGCCCTTCTCGAACGTATCATAAAAGCCAGCTCCAACGAAAACGACATCGTCGCCGACTTCTTCTGCGGTTCCGGCACCACCGCCGCGGTCGCCGAAAAGCTCAACCGCAAGTGGATCGTCTCCGACCTCGGTAAGTTCGCCATTCACACCTCCCGCAAACGCCTTATCCAGGTACAGCGCTCGCTTAAGGACGAGGGCAAGGACTTCCGCGCCTTCGAAATCCTCAACCTCGGCAAGTACGAGCGCGCCCATTACATCGGCGTAAACCTGAACCTTCGCGAAGAGGACCGGCAGAAGCAGCTTGAACAGAAGGAGAAGGACTTCATCGCCCTTATTTTAAAGGCCTATAAGGCCGAAGCGGTCGGCAATTTCAAGTGCTTCCACGGCAAAAAGGCCGGGCGCGTGGTTGCGGTGGGGCCGGTCAACCTGCCGGTCACCCGTTTGTTCGTGGAAGAGATCATCCTGGAATGCCGCGAGAAGCGTATATCGCGCGTGGACATACTGGCCTTCGAGTTCGAGATGGGCCTTTTCCCCAACATACAGGAGGAGGCGAAGAACAAGGGGATCGACCTGGCGCTCAAATATATTCCCCGCGAGGTGTTCGACCGGCGCGCCGTCGAGAAGAACCAGGTGGTGTTCCACGATGTCTCGTATATAGAAGTCAAACCCCATGTTAAAAAGAACAGCATAGCGGTCGAGCTCACCGACTTTTCCGTGTTCTATTCGCAGGACACCGTCAACAACGCCGCCGAATCGCTGAAGGCCGGTAAAAACAAGATCGTCGTGGAAACCGGCAAGATCATCAAGGTCACCAAGGACAAGGATGGCATCGTAACGCGCGAGGTGCTCACTAAAAAATGGACCGACTGGATCGACTACTGGAGCGTGGACTTCAATTTCGAAAACAAGCGCGAAATAGTGCGCGTCAAGGACGAGGTGAGCGGCGAGATGGAGGAGAAGTGGACCGGCGACTTCATCTTTGAAAACGAATGGCAGAGCTTTCGCACCAAGAAAGACCGTTCGCTTGAGCTCAAGACCCCCTTCCACGAGTGCCCGCCCGGGCGCTATAAGGTGTCCGTAAAGGTCGTCGATATCTTCGGTAACGACACCATGAAGATCATCGAGGCGAGTATTGGCTGAAAAAACATCAATAGATGAATTTGAACTCTGGCTTTCCAGGCCTGAAAGCGAAAGACTCGAATTCAAGAGGGCCGAAAACAGTTACAGCAAAGACAAAGATCTGCCGGATTATTGCGCCGCCATAGCGAACGAAGGAGGCGGCAAGCTTATTCTGGGCGTTACGAACGACCGCGCGATCGTCGGGACAAAGGCTTTTACGGATTCGCATAACCGTTTGTCCAATGATCTTCTCGAAAAGCTTGGAATCCGTGTCGATGTTGAGGAATTGAATCACCCAGCGGGCAGAATACTGATTTTTCATATACCATCGCATCCATTGGGCGAACCCGTGCGTTCTACCGGAAAATACGCGTACCCCATGCGGGCAGGCGAGTCAATCGTGGAAATGGACCCCGGCACGTTAAGGAAAATTCTGACAGAGGGAGAGCCCGATTTTTCAGCGAAAATCGTGCCGGGCTTTTCGATTTCCGACATTGACGAAACGGCGATCGACAACTTCAGAAAAAGATGGGCGCAAAAACAAAACCGTGCGGAATACTCGGGTTACGACATCGGGAAAACACTGCTGGCGATTGGCCTTATTAATGATAACGGCCTGACGTACGCCGCCCTTGTGCTTTTCGGGAAAAAGGAGAGCATCGACCGGCTTTTGCCGGGAAGCGAAATCATCTTCGAATGGCGCCATGACGCGGGCAAGACGCCGCATGATTTTCGCAAAAACTGGCGGGAGCCGTTTTTTAAGATTTACGACGATATATGGGAAACCATAAACGCGCGAAACATCCGCTTCCCCTATCAGGACGGTTTATTCCAGCTCGAGGTTTTCGCGTACAGCGAGAAACCGGTACGGGAAGCGCTGCTCAACGCGGTGGCCCACCGCGATTATACCATAAACAGCCAGTCTGTTTTCATGCGCGTGTCGCCTGATTCGTTTTCGATCGAAAGTCCCGGCGGATTCCCCCGGGGGATCACCGTCGAAAACATACTCACGAAATCCGTCTGGCGAAACCGATTGATCGCGGAAGTATTCGAGAAAGCGGGGCTGGTGGAACGTTCAGGCCAGGGAATGGACGACATATTCAGAAAAACCATCTCCGAAGGGAAGGGCGTTCCCGATTTTTCCGGTACGGACGCGTATGGGGTGAAGCTTAATATTCCGGCGAAAATCAAAGACATGAATTTTATTTTATTCCTGGAGAAGGTCGCCAGAGAGGAACAGGTAAGCCTGACTTTCGAAGAGATATATGAACTCGAACGGATACGGCGAAACCAGAAAGTGTCAACCCCGGAATTCAAGGAGCGGTTCCTGTCGTTAAACCTGATCGAGAAAGTGGGGAAAACCCGTGACGCTAAATATATTTTGTCCCATAATTATTACAAACATGAAGGTAAAACCGGCAAATACACCCGATTAACAGGTGTTACCAGGGATATGCAAAAAGAATTTATCTTGAGGCATTTGAAAAAAAATCGAAAAGGAACTCTTGTCGAATTTCAGGATATCTTTTCCGGGCAGGGTGTAAAACCAATGGATATTTCGAACATGTTGAGAGAATTACGAAGAGAGGGATTAATTGAGCATCAGGGGGCAAAAAAAACCGGATTTTGGATTTTATCCGATAAAGGCAAATAAAATACATTTATTTTACATTTAAATTTCCAATTTTTTTATGTAATTGTATCTTCAGGATAATATATATGGCCATTCATAAAAATTTTCCTTCATCCCCCTATGAAATACTAAATCCGGATTACCGCTGGTTTCCCGCCGACGAGGCGCTGCGCGAAACGAGCTACGACAAGCTGCTCCCGCCGCTGGTGCATACAATACGGAAAGAGGTCAAAGACTGGCGCGACAACCGCTATCATGGGGCTTCGGCGACGGCAAAGGCGCTCCTCAACTGGTGGTTCGATACCGAGCATTTACTCGGTGAGGTCGCGACCGCGTTCCGGTACTACTTCGCCCAGCGGGAGGCGATAGAGACGGTCATTTACCTGTACGAGGTCGCCCGCGTTAAGGACAAATACGACCTCATAAAATACGACTCCTCCGAGGCGGTATCCGCCGGCATGTTCGATGAGGACTGGCTGCGGCTGGTCATCAAAATGGCCACCGGCAGCGGGAAGACCAAGGTGATGAGCCTCATCATCACCTGGTGTTATTTCCATAAGACATACGAAGAAGACTCGGCCCTGTCCACCAACTTTTTGCTCATCGCGCCGAACATCATCGTGCTCGACCGCCTGCGCGCGGACTTCGACGGCCTGCGGATATTCTTCAACGACCCCTTACTGCCGGAGAACGGCTACGAGGGCCGCAACTGGCAGGACGACTTCCAGATGACCCTGCACATCCAGGACGACGTATCGATCGTGCGCAAAACCGGGAATTTTTTCCTTACCAACATACACCGGGTCTACGCTAGCAACGATACCGAACCGAGCTTCGACGACGACAACCTCGAAGACTATTTCCTTGGCGCGCGCCCGGTGGGGAAAACCACGGACTCGAAGATAGACCTGGGCGTTATCGTCCGCGAGATCGACGAACTGGTGGTGCTCAACGACGAGGCGCACCATATCCACGACAGCCGCCTGGCGTGGTTCAAGTCGATACAGGACATCCACAACCGGCTCAGGCAAAAGGACCATTTTCTTTCGTTGCAGGTGGACGTAACCGCCACGCCCAAGCACAACAACGGGGCGATCTTCGTCCAGACAGTATGCGACTATCCACTCGTCGAGGCGATCACCCAGAACGTGGTAAAGCACCCCATTCTTCCCGACGCCGCAAGCCGCGCGAAGCTCGCCGAACGTAAAAGCTCCCGTTACACCGAAAAATACGCCGACTACATAGCCCTCGGCATGGAGGAGTGGCGCAAGGCCTGCGCCGAGCACGAAAAGCTGGGGAAGAAGGCCATTCTCTTCATAATGACCGACGACACCAAAAACTGCGATGACGTCGAGGCGTATCTTAACGCCACCTACCCCGAGCTCGAGGGCTCCATACTGGTCATCCACACGAAAAACAACGGCGAGATATCCGAATCCGACGCGAAGAAGGACAAGGACGAGCTCGAAAGACTGCGCAAGGCGGCGAACGAAATAGACGGCCGGGAAAGCCCTTACAAGGTAATTATATCGGTACTCATGCTCAAGGAAGGATGGGACGTGCGCAATGTCACCACCATCGTCGGGCTTCGCGCGTACGCGGCACAGAGCAATATTCTTCCCGAGCAGACTCTCGGGCGCGGGCTGCGGCGCATGTATTTCGGCTCCGATACGACCGAATACGTCAGCGTTGTGGGGACCGACGCCTTTATGGACTTTGTTGAATCCATACAGAGTGAGGGAGTGCAGCTTGAGCGCAAACCCATGGGGGCCGGAACGGGCCCCAAGGCCCCGCTGATTATCGAAATAGACACGGAGAACACCAAAAAGGACATCGAAAAACTCGACATAGAGATTCCCGTCCTCACGCCGCGCATCTTCCGCGAATACAAGCGCCTGGAGGAGCTCGAACCTGCCGCCTTCGGCAACAGGCGCGTCGAATACCGTGAGTTTTCGGAAGAAGAGAAACGCGAGATCGTTTTCAAGGACATCACCACCGGCGAGATCAACCACACTACGATACTCGATTCGGGTGCCGTCACCGACTACCGGAGCGTCATCGGCTATTTCACCCACGCCATCATGAAAGACCTCCGGCTGGTGAGCGGCTATGACGTTCTTTACGGCAAGGTAAAGGATTTCGTCACCAGCCATCTTTTCACCCGAACTGTGGAAATCGACGACCTCAACACTCTCCGCAACCTTTCAGAACTTGAGGCCACCAGAATGCTGGTCGAAACCTTCAAGAAGAAGATCAACGAGCTTACCGTACTCGACAAGGGAAGCGCCGAGATACGTGACTATATTAAATTACGGCAGATCCGTCCGTTTGTGGTCAAGGAGCAGGGGTTCCTGGTGCCGCGGAAAAGCGTGTTCAACAAAATAATAGGCGACAGCCACCTTGAACTGCGCTTTGCCTCATTCCTTGAAGACTGTCCCGATGTGGTGTCCTATGCTAAGAACTACCTGTCAGTTCATTTCACCATCGACTATGTGAATGCCGACGGCAACATATCAAATTACTATCCTGACTTTTTGGTAAAAACAGATTCCAAAAGCCTTTATATCGTCGAAACCAAGGGGCTTGAAGACCTCGACGTGCCGCTTAAACTGGCTCGCCTGAAGAATTGGTGCGAGGACATCAACCGGGCGCAAAAGAAGGTACGGTTTGATTACGTGTTCGTTGAGGAAGAGGACTTCAACAAGTACAAACCCGATTCCTTCTCCGGGATTGTGACGAATTTCAGGAAGTATAAGGATGATTGAAGGCGGCCTGCTGATTTATCATATTTTTCGGATTGAATATATAAACAAACGATCAACTCGACCGGGTGCAGAGGATAATGTGCGAGAAAGACCTGTTAAAAGTAACTGATCGGAAAAGCGTTATCGGATATAAACGTCACTGCCCCTGTTCTGGCCACACTTTAAGACGCCATCACAATCGTCCGAATCTTTGGGGCTGAATTCACCATACGGAATTATCGACAAATAATCCCCACGGCACGCCCTCCCATCACCCCCCCGCCTTTAGATGCCAGTACGCGAGCACCGCTACTCCAAGCGCGATCCGGTAATATCCGAACGGGCGGAGGTTGCGCGAGCCTATATAGCGCATAAAGGCCGCTATGACAACAAGCGCAACGGCAAAGGACACGCAAAAGCCCACGGCAAGCGAGGCGAGTTCTGGCCCCGAAAAAACGAATCCGTGCCGCATAAGAGCGTAAGCCGAAGCCGCCGTAATGGTGGGGATGGCCAGAAAAAACGAGAACTCGGCGGCGACCACGCGCGAGGAGCCAAGCGCCATGGCCCCTATGATGGTGGCGGCCGACCTGGAGACGCCGGGCACCATCGCGGCGCACTGGGCAAGGCCAATTAAAAAGACCGTTTTAAATCCGAGTTCGCCGACCGAACGCATGCGCGAACCGCCGTTCCCCCTGCGGTCCACGGCGACAAGCACAAAGCCGCCGATGATGAGGGCGACCGACACCACGATGTGGTTGAAGAGCTTTTCGATGATATATTTGCCAAAAAGCGGGCCTATTACAAGCGCCGGGAGAAGCGCGAGGGCCGCCTTTTTCCATACGTCCCATGCCGCGTTTCTCTCCGCCGGGGGCTTATCCATGCCAAACGGAAACAGGCGGCGCCTGAAATATACCGCCACGGCGAGGATGGCGCCTAACTGGATGATGATGTTGAACGATCCGGCGAAGCCGCGGCCGAAGCCCACAAAATCGTTCACTATTATAAGGTGCCCGGTGGAGCTTACGGGCAGAAACTCCGTAAGCCCCTCCACCAGGCCGAGCACTGCCGCCTTTAGTAAATCGCTCATGGTCCGCGCCCTTTAGGGTTAGTCGCTTTCAGGCCTTTCCGATGGCGCCGTACGCCTCGATGAGCTCGTCCACCAGCCGCTCGAAATGGCGGATTGCGTTCGTCACGGGTTCGGGGCTACGCATGTCGACCCCGGCCTCCACGAGCTCGTCTATGGGAAACATGGTCCCGCCGAGGGAGAGAAAGCGCAGGTAGCGCTCGCGGGCGGGGCCGCCTTCCGCAAGCACCTTTTCGGCGAGCGCGAGCGCGGCGGAGATGCCCGTGGCGTACTTGTAGACATAGAAGGCGGAATAGAAGTGCGGAATGCGCAGGCATTCGAGCGAGAGGGCCTCGTCGATTACGATGGAGTCGCCGAAGTAATCCTCCAGAAGGCCTCGGTACACCGCTAGCAGGGTCTCGAGGGTAAGAGGGTCGTTCTTTTCGACCAGCTCGTGCGCGATCTTTTCGAACTCGGCGAACATGGTCTGTCGGAAGAGCGTGCCTCGTATGTCGTCTATCTCGCGGTTGAGGATGTAGGCCCTCATGCGGGCGTCGCCTTTGTACTTTTCAAGCAGATATCGGCTTAAAAGAGCTTCGTTGAATGTGGAGGCCACCTCGGCCACGAAGATGGTGTACTCGTGGTAATGATAGGGCTGGGCCTTCGCCGAATAGTGCGAGTGCATGGAGTGGCCCGCCTCGTGTATGAGGGTGTAGAGGCTGTTTATGGTGTCGTCGCGATAGTTCATGAGGATGTAGGGCGGCGAATCGTAGCAGCCGGAGGAATAGGCGCCGCTACGCTTGCCGCGGTTCTCGTAGCGGTCCACCCATCCGCCCAAAAGCCCGGTGCGAAGCGTAGCGGTGTAGTCCTCGCCGAGCGGCGCAAGCGCCTCCACGCAGGTCTCTACGGCCTCCTCGTAGCTCATGCGGAAGGGAACGTCCGTAACGATGGGCACATAGGTGTCGTAAAAGTGCAGGTCGGAAAGCCCGAGCGCCTTCCTCCGAAACGCCAGGTACTTGAAGAGCGGCGCGCCGTTCTTCCGCACGGCCGAAATAAGGTTGTCGTAGACCTCCTCCGCCACGTTGTCGGAGAAAAGGGCTGATCCCCGGCAGCTATCGAACTTTCGCGCGCGCGCGTAGAATCGGTCCTTCTTTACCGAGTAGGCGAAGGCCGTTGCGATGCTGTGGCGATGCGCCTCGTACGCGCGGTAATACGCCTCGAAGGCGTTCCTGCGCACCTCGCGCGAAGGGCTCATCAGAAACGAGATGAAGTTGCCGTGGCTTAGCTCCACCTCCCGGCCCTCCGCATCCTTAATGCTTTCGAACCTGAGGTCCGCGTTGTCGAGCTGGCCGAAGAATTGCGATGGCGCCTGGGCCAGCTCTCCGCCCATGGCGAGCAATTCCTCCATCTCCGCGGACAGGGTGTGCGGCTTGTATCGGAGTATCTTTTCGAGCATGAACCTGTAGTCCTTCATGGAGGGATCGTCCATGTAGGCCTTCGCCCTGTCCTCC
>MVZN01000091.1 GCA_002069125.1 Spirochaetes bacterium ADurb.BinA120 | reverse complement strand
ATCCCGTTAAAAAAGAAAAGTCACATCAAAAAGTAAAAAAACGGGGAAGACCGGGAAAAAGCAAAGCACAAAATTTACTGCACCGGTTGCGGGATCATCAGCATGAAGTCCTTGCATTTATGTATGACTTCTCCGTTCCGTTCGACAATAATCTCGCTGAACGAGACCTTCGCATGATCAAGGTACAGCAGAAAATATCCGGATTGTTCAGGACGTTCGCTGGCGCCGAACAATTCTGTAGAATACGCAGCTTCATTTCAACCACCCGCAAGCAGGGCGTTAATGTCATTGAGGCAATCTCGGAGATATTGAAAGGTAATCAGATTTATCTGAACTTTGCGACGAAATAGCTGAGTAGTTACCAGAAGAAAAGCTCAGCCCTGCGAGCCGTACCGCGAAATATACTGGATAATCGAGCTTATATTTTTTATCATGTTGGCCGCCCCAAGCCTTATCGCCTCGCGCGGCATGCCGAAGACTACCGAGGAGGCCTCGTCCTGCGCGATCGTCGCGGCGCCCGCCTCCTTCATCTCGAGGAGCCCCTCCGCACCGTCGGCCCCCATTCCGGTGAGGATGACACCCAGCGCGTTTCCACCGGCGATCTGAGCCACCGAACGGAAGATGACATCGACCGAGGGGCGGTGCCGGTTGACCGGGGGCCCGTCGTTTATCTCAACATAGTAGCCCGTGTTGTCGTGCCGAAGCAGCATATGCCGGTTCCCCGGCGCGACAAGCGCCATACCCCGGTACAGCCTCTCCCCGTGCTCCGCCTCCTTTACGTAGAGCCTCGACATGCCGTTTACCCGATCGGCGAACGCTTTAGTGAACTTTTCGGGCATGTGTTGGACGATGACAATGCCCGGCATATCCGCCGGCAGAGATGATAGTATCTCGGCGATGACCTCGGTACCCCCGGTGGACGCGCCGATTGCGACGATCTGGTCGGTCCGCAGCCTGGCGGTTTCCCCGGCCTTTTTGGGCAGTATGACATCGGCGGTATATTTTTTCTCTACGGCCATCTCCTCGACAGGCGCGGCTGCCGGGGTCATGCGGCGCTTGATTTTCGATCCCGCCGCAGACAGCACTTTTTCGATAAGATCGTCCGCAAAGGTCCGCCATGCCTCCTCATCGTCCAACTGCGGCTTCAATATGAAATCCACGGCCCCCGCCTCCAGGGCCTTGACCGTGGCGCTCGCGCCCGCGTCGGTAAGGGCGCTCACCATGATGACGGGCATCGGGCGGGCTATCATGAGCTTCGAGACGAAGGTGATGCCGTCCATGCGCGGCATCTCTATGTCGAGCGTCAGCACGTCCGGCTCGAGCTTCTTGATTTTGTCCACGGCGATGTAAGGATCGAGCGCGGTCCCTACCACCTCGATATCGCGCGAGCGCGACAGGGCGTCGGAAAGAAGCTTTCTCGTAACGGCCGAATCGTCGACTATAAGAACCTTGATCTTATTCATGCCTTCCCTGCAATCTTCCTCGCGTAATCGGCTTCCTGCTTTTCTATCTCTTCAATTACTTCCTTGCGGGTGGATTTTTTCAGATAAACGCCGCCGGTTTTTACATCCATAAGGATTTTCCGCGTGAATATGCCGCCCACGTCGATCTCCTGTATCTGGATGTCCTCCATCTCCATCATCACCTTTGCAAGCCGTATATTATCGGACGGAATGGTCGAGCTCGAGATAACGCCGTCCAGAACCTTACCCCCGCCGAAAATCTTTGCCATAAGCCGCCCGCGGTCCGCCCCGATCTTTTCGAGCTCCTTGATGAGCTTGTTGATGGCCGTTATTCCGTACTTCGCCGTTTTGTCCTTCGCGATGTCGATGCCGGATATCCGCCCCGGAAGCATGAAATGGTTCATGCCCGAAACGGCCCGCTCCGGGTCGTGCAGGCAGACGGCTATGCATGAGCCAAGCAGGGTCCCTATTATTTCGTCTCCGCCCGATACGTAGTACTCGCCCGGATGAATGATCTTTACGGGCTTTCCGTACTTGTGACTGTTCCTGATATGCATCGCTCCTTCCACCGCGATACCATGGCGTCTTTCGCGCAAGGGCACGCGTATTCTGCCGTAATTATCCGCCGCAGGCGCCTCCTGCACAATGCTTCAGCGCGTCCGCGGCGTCTTTCTGTAAATCGTATTCCTCACGAAAACGAACCTGTCAGTAATCCCGGAGAGGGTTTCCGAGTGGCCAATAAACAGATAACCGTCTTCGGCCAGGTATCTATGGAAATTCTCGAAGAGTCTCTTCTGCGATTCGCGGTCGAAGTAGATAATGACGTTGCGGCAGAATATTATATCGAAAACGCCCTTCATGGGAAAGCTCGAATCGAGCAGGTTGAGCCTGCGAAAATGGACCATGCTCCGAATGAAGTCCTTTACCCTCAGCAATCCCTCGTTCTCGCCGGTGCCTTTCTGGAAATAGCGTTTCGCCGTGGGTACGTCCACTACCTCGAGTATGTCCTCCGCCTTGTAAACGCCGGCCTTCCCGCGGTTTAGCACCTGCGTGTCGATGTCGGTCGCCAGAATGCGGACATCGAGCGGTTTTTTATCCCCGAAAAAGCGGTGCGCGGTGATGGCGATGCTGTACGGCTCCTCTCCGGTCGAGCAGCCGGCGCTCCAGATTTTTAGATTCCTTTTACCCGACCGGGCGAACTCGGGCAGCGCCTCCCCGCTCATATACTCGAAGTGTTTCGGTTCGCGGAAGAAGTCGGTCTTGTTGGTCGTGATTACGTTGATAAGATTTACGATCTCGTCACGGTAATTATCCATGAGGTAATCGTAATAATCGCGATAGGTATCGATATCGAGCTCGCGCAGGCGCTTCATGAGCCGCGCCTGCACGAGGGCCCTTTTGGACTCGTTTAGCTTTATGCCGCTCTCTTCATAAATAATTTCCCGGAAACGCCTGAAGCTGTTGTCGTCGAGTTCGTTGAGCTGGGGCATCTCTATCATCCAGCGCTATTCGAAAAGATAGACCTTGCCGTAACGCGGCTTGTTGCGAAACATGGTGTCGATATACTCCTGTTCTATCCGGACGAATTCCGAGGCGTCGTCGTTCCGCCTCTGGAACCTCCTCATGGCGGTCCCGGCGGTCGGGTAGAAAAGCACCTGCCGCCTGTTCATCCCTCCGATATCCTCCGTCTCGACCGGTATGCGCTCGAGCGAAAAGTACTCCTTCAGAAAGCGGATATTGCTCTTGATGACCCCCTCCATATCGGAAAGGCGCGAGTTGAGCCTGGCCACCCCGAACAATTTGGCCTTGAGATATTTACGGTCGCCGCCGAGCTTGACTATCTCGCCAATAAGGTATTCCATCGAGGTTATCCCCTGTGTGGCGATATCGTCGGCGAAAATTCCCTCCGTACCTATCATTCCAGGAACGATAAAATGTCCCATCCCGCCTAAGCGCCTTCCGTTGTCGTACAGACACACGCATGCGCAGGCCCCCGTCACCGTACCCAGAATACAGTCTTCGCCAGTGGCGAAATAGTCCCCGGGGAAAAGCGTATAGAGCGTTTTCCCGTATCTGTTTTCGGTGCTGCGTATCATCGCCGGGAATCAGGCCGTTCGCTCCCTGTCGAGCTCCGTCATCTCCTCGCTCGACATGATCCTGTCGACATCGAGAATTATGACGAGCTTCTCCTCGACCTGGCCGATGCCCATGATGAAATCGGTCTCTATCTTCGCGCTGAAATGCGGCGTGTCCTGAATGCTCCTGACGGGGATGTTCACCACGTCCGAGACCGAATCCACGATCATGCCGATCATGCGCCCGCGAACCTCGACGATTATTATGACCGTAAAGGCGTCATAATCGCGTTCCGCCATGCCGAACTTGGTCCGCATGTCGACCACCGGCACGACCGATCCGCGCAGGTTGATCACCCCCTTCATGAACGACATCGCGTTCGGAACGTGGGTTATCCGTGTCATTCCGATGATCTCCTGGACCCTGAGGACCTCGACGCCGTAGGTCTCCTCGCCGATGACGAAGGTGACGAACTGGTTTTCCTCCTCGGCCCTCTCGACCTTTTCGCGAGTGCGTGATATCCGTATATCCTCCGGCTGTTTCGGCTCTTCCGGCATCTTTTCCCTTGTCTCGCTCATCGCGCCCTCCTATCGTATGAATTTCTCCACTATTTTAAGCAGCTCCGCCGGCTGGAAGGGCTTGATGATCCAGCCGGAGGCGCCGGCCTCCCTGCCCGCGCTTACCTTTTCATTCTCCGATTCGGTGGTAAGCACCAGAACCGGGGTGAATTTGTCGGTCTTGCGAAACTCCCTGATGAACGTAATGCCGTCCATTACCGGCATGTTGACGTCGCAGATGCAGAGGGCAATGTCGTCGCCGGCCTTTTGGATCTCCGCGATCTTTTCCAGCGCGTCCTTGCCGTTTTCCGCCTGGCGTATCTGGTAGCCCAGTTTCTTGATCGTAAACTCCACACTTACGCGGATGGTGGGGGAATCGTCGATCACGAGAATATGTTTCATGACGTCCTCCTTGTCAATCGATCTCAGCGCGAAAGGCCGCAAATGGAGAGCTGCCGCCTGACGGTTTCGGAAGCGCCCCGCATGCGGAAGGTCTTCGATTTTGCCCTCGCTTCCCGCCCTGCGGCGATAAGCACCTGCATAACCGACAGATCGAGCCGCCGCGTCTCGGAAAAATCGATGAGTATGTCGGCATCCTCCCCGAACGCCTTTACCAGAGACTGGTGGAAAGATCCGACGTTTTTAACCCCGGTGTTCTCCCTCAATCTGATAACTGTCATGCCCCCGGCCTCCTACCTGGATATCTCTTCGATAAGCCCGTGAATGTCTATGATGAGCGCCACACGGCCGTCGCCGAGTATAGCCGCCCCCGAAACGGCGCGGGATTTCGTGATGTGGTTCTCCAGGCTCTTTATAACTATCTGCTGTTGCCCAAGGAGCTCGTCGATCATCATGCCCACGCGCGAACCGGCCGCCTCGACGATCACTACAAGCGATTCCCATGGGTTCCTAAACTCCGGCTCGATGCCGAACAGGTCGTACAGCCTTACCAGCGACACGTATTCGCCGCGCACCTGTATCACCTCGCCCTTCTCCTTTACGGTCCGGATGTCCTCCTTCCTGGGCTGAAGGGACTCGACGATGGAGAGAAGCGGAACGATATAAACGTTCCGGCCGACCCGCACCAGCATTCCCTCTATGATGGCCAGGGTGAGGGGTAGTTTGATTCTAAATGTCGAGCCCTTACCGGGCCTGGTGGTGATCTCCACGCTGCCGCGCAGGGACTCTATGTTGTTTTTCACGACGTCCATTCCCACGCCGCGCCCCGAGAGGTCCCCCACCTCTTCCGCGGTCGATACGCCGGGGAGAAACAGGAATGACAGCAGTTTAGCCTCGCTCGCCTCCTCCCCCGGCTTCAAGAGACCCGCCTGTTCGGCCCTGGCCCTAAGCTTCACCTTGTCGATTCCTCTTCCGTCATCGACCACATCTATGTATACGTTGCCCTCCTGGTGGTAGGAGCGCAGGGTGATGGTCCCGTTGCGGTCCTTCCCGGCTGCCTCGCGCTCGGAGGCAGGCTCGATCCCGTGGTCGATGGCGTTTCGTATCATGTGCTTGAGCGGGTCGTCGATGCGCTCGATCACCGTTTTATCGAGCTCCGTTTCTCCTCCGTCGATCTCGAGCCTTATTTCCTTGCCATGCGCATGGGCGGTGTCGCGAACGAACCGCCTGAACTGTTCGAAACTCGGGCCTATTGGAATCATGCGGATCGACATGATCTGCTCCTGGAATTCCCTGGTGGTCCGATCGAGCCCATAGAGCGCGTTTTTAAGCATAAAGCCGCGCTCCTCGTCCAGCTCTTCGGCGATTCCGGCGATCGCCGACTGGCCGATCACTATCTCTCCAAGCAGGTTGAGCAGTTTATCGAGCTTGCCGGTATCCACGCGCACCGTGCTGGTCTCTATCCTCTTCCTTATTTTTTCCTGTTCGCCAAGGGCGAACTGCACCTCTCTCTCGGTGGCGTATCCCTTCGCGACCACGAGGTCGCCGATCCTTGTATTCTCGCCGTCCTGTGTCTTTAGAGCGTCGTTCAATTCCACGTCGGTGAGTATGCCCTTCGCCACGAGGATCTCGCCGATCCGCTTCTCCTTGATCTCCGGGTCTTCGGTGGAAATCGCATACTGAGCGGTGATATCCTCGACACTGATTGGGTTGTCCCCCCGGACGAACATAAAAACCTCGTCTATCTTCTGAAGCGGGCTCTTGGTTTTCAAGACCAGATTCCAGCCAAGATAGCACTTCTCCGGATCCATTGCCGAAAGCTCCGGAAGCCTTTTTCGGTCGGTGTGCCTCTCCACCACCACTCCCAGGGAGAAGAGGTCCTCCATTATCATAAGCGGGTCGGTGCCGGTTTCAAAGATATCCTCCCTGAAGCCGGCCTTAATCCGAAAATAGCGGTAGCCCAGGTCCATCTCCTCCTCGGACGGGCCGGCGTCCCCTCCCGGCGCCTCCGCGGGTATGGGGGCGGTGCTCTCGATTATGGCTTCCACGCGCTTGAGGAGCCCCTCTCTGCCCTCGTCCAGACCGGGGGCCTCCTCGCCGGAATCTATGGCCAGGCGGATCCAGTCGAGGCCAACCAGAAGAAGATCGATGATCTC
Source organism: Spirochaetes bacterium ADurb.BinA120 (assembly GCA_002069125.1). Lineage (GTDB taxonomy): Bacteria > Spirochaetota > UBA4802 > UBA4802 > UBA5368 > MVZN01. The sequence continues at coordinate 3,044 of MVZN01000091.1, read as the reverse complement.
CCTTCCGGCGGCAAGCTTGCCCGAGCGCACCATGTCGAGCAGATTTTCCAGGCGGTGCGTGAAGGCGTACACACTCTTGAATCCGGCGATACCGGAGCTTCCCTTCAGGGTGTGTACGTAACGGAATATATCGTTAACGAGCTCAGGGGCTTTTTCGTCCTCCAGGCGCACCAGGTCCGATTCGAGGCTGGCCAGGATATCGGCCGCCTCGCGGATAAAAACATCGCGCAAAACCCGGGTATCATCCATTTTCCGTTTCCTTGCGTTCCATTATTCACGCCGGTTCGACGCAAAGCGGCCGGACGCGCCGCCCTCAGAACTCCTCGAATCCCTCCTCCTTAAGGACATCCTTTATGTCGCGGCCGGGCGCACTCTTCGCCTCCCCGGCGGGTTTGCGCCTCTCCACATTGGCGGCGTTTTCCTTTGCGTTTTCCTTTACTGGCGCGGCATCCGGCGCCTTCGTCTTCTTTACCGCCGCGGCCGCCCTGATATGCACCTCCTTGTGCTTGCGCTGATAGACATCGCCCTGCGTGCTCTCCCTGATCTTGAAGCGCTCCACCATTGACTGCATCTCGCGCGCCTGTCCGGCCATCTCCTCGCTTGCCGAGGCGGTCTCCTCCACCAGCGCGGCGTTCTGCTGCGTCATGCTGTCCATCTCGGACACGGCGATATTGATCTGGTCGAGGCCCTGTTTTTGCTCCTGACTGGCGGCCGCGATTTCGGAGATAAGGCGCGCCACGTTCTTCATGGATCCAACGATCTCCCGAAGGGCGTCGCCGCTGCGGTTGGAGAGATCCGTCCCCATCTCGATCTTGTCCATGGAGTCCTTAATGAGCGCCCCGATCTCCTTGGCGGCGTTCCCGGAGCGCTGGGCCAGGTTACGCACCTCGCCGGCGACGACCGCGAAGCCGCGCCCCTGTTCTCCGGCGCGCGCGGCCTCGACCGCGGCGTTAAGCGCAAGAAGGTTCGTCTGGAAGGCGATTTCGTTTATTACGGAGATGATCTCTTCGATCTTTTTACTCGACTTGTTGATCTCGTTGATGGAGGCGACCGCCTCCATCACCACGCGGTTCCCCTCCTCGGCCATCTTCATGGTCTCGCCGGAGAGGCGGTTGGCCTGGTCGGAATTGTCGGCGTTCTGGCGTATGGCGGCCGCGGCCTCCTCTATGGTGGAGGCTATCTCCTCGAGCGAGGAGGCCTGTTCGCTGGTGCGCTGGGACAGGTTCTGGTTGCCGCCGGATATCTGGTCCACGGCCTGCGAGAGGTTCTGTGAGGCCACCAGTATCTCGGAGATGAGCCTCTCCAGGTCGTTGGCCGCGGAGTTGAGCGCGTTTACGAGCTGGCCCAGTTCGTCCTTCTGATCGAGGTCGATTCGTACCGTAAAGTCGCCCGCCGCGAGCTTCTCGGCGAATTCCAGGCTCTTCCGCGCCGGCCCGGACACAGCCCGCGAGAGCACGATGGTAATGATGACTCCGAAGATCATGGAGACAACAAGCAGAATCACACTTATATTGATGGCCCGGTTCGCATCCTCATCCTGCGCCTTCATTATTGCTTCGGAGTCCTTGTTATTAAACTCAACCAGCTCATAGCTCTTGTCTCTCAGAGGGCGGAAGGCCTCGAGCCACTTGGGCAAAACGGCGGCCGCTCCGGCAAGGTCTTTTTCCATTATCTGTTTAGCGAACTGCCCCCTGAGAGCTTCTGGAGTGACGCTCAGATCTTCCCATTCCTTTACCAGCTTTTTGTCTTCTTCCGTTTTAGAAGTCTTTTTATATTTTTCGAACAATTCGAGATATTCCTTGCGCAGTTGTTCGGATTGCTTCATGCGATTGTTTACCTCCGCCCAGTTCCCGTCGCGGGCGGCCTCGTAAATCTGAAGCATGTCTATACGTATCTGAAGAAGGTCTTGGACAATTTGGTCCATGTAGCGTATCGCCTTATAATTTTCATTGTAAAACTCGTTGAAACGCATCAGACCATCGCGCTGGCTTATCACCCCCGTCACCGCGATGATAGCCATCAACAGTATCAGCATAAAACTCGAAAGCATCACCTTCAGAGAAACCCTCAGATTACTGAACCATTTCATCACAATCCTCCGTTAGTCCGTTTATGCGCGGCTGTAATTGTCGGCATTGTCCATTGCGGCATGAACCGCCGCAAGACAAGGGCCCTTTTAGACAGGGAGCGCCTTCCCCCGAAAGAGGTTCGGAGTCGGGGCGATACCAAAGCCGTGCGTTATGTTCCGGTTGAATTCCGACTTCCCTTTCTCTTGCGGGAGGTCATCTCGCCCATCCGCCGCCAGCGGCGGCGGACGGCGCGGCCGCCGCACCTTCCCTGTGCCCGACGCGGATCCACTACATGATCTTAGATCCTAAATATCATATAAGTCAATTTTTTTTCACACGCATGTTTTCCTGGATGGATTTTTTTTATGGCCGCGCAATGGAACGGCGCGTGTAGGAAAACGGGGCGCGTCATGTAGGAAAAACCGTCATTCCGATACAAGGGGAACGCTGAAGGTCACGTTGACCTTCGTCATGGGCTCGCGGCTCAGGTCGCTGTAGTCGACTATGTTCGCCGCCGAGATCCTTCCGCCATGCTTGCGGGCGATCTTATCGGCCAGCGTGAGCCCCAGTCCGTAATCGAGCGTATCGTATCCCTCGAAAACCGTCCGCGTCATGCGAAAAAACGGCTCGAGGACCATGTTCTCGTAGCCGAGCGGAATCCCCACCCTGCCCTCCTCGTCGGGGATGGGCTTGCTTATAACGGACAGCCGCAAATTGCCGCGGACCGCGTCCATTATGATAAAAATGGGCGTTTTCGGCTCGGAAAATTTGCAGGCGTTTGTAATGAGCTCCACCGCCAGGGCGGTTGGAAAGGACGGGGCACGGCACCATTACGCGCGCCTGTGTCCGTCGATAATTCAAAGGACGAAAAATATATCAACAAAAATATTTATACGACGGCGATCGGGTTATCGCCGCTCGAGTATTGCATAACGCCTAAATGCTTGACGAATCATCGCCTCCGGACGACACTCT
>MVZN01000090.1 GCA_002069125.1 Spirochaetes bacterium ADurb.BinA120 | reverse complement strand
TACGCGTTTACGGCCCGCCCGTCGATTGTCAGGCTCAGATGGTGCATCGAAACGGCCGAGTGGTCCACGCTGTATCGCGCTCCATCGATTAAGATATCGAGGTTTTCATGGTCAATGGTATTGACCTCGACCGTGGCCTCCCTATCTCCAATCCGCAATTTGTATTCCATGGGCGCTTCCTCGGTTAGTCCCTTTACATGCGCCATCCGCCCAGCGTCCGCCACGGAGATGGCTCCGCCTCGCCACCGGTCGGCGCATGGGTTTCCGCAGGCTTGCGCGCGAGCGCGTTCACTATATAAGCGACAGCGGCAAGGTCCGACTCTCCATGCCCCGCCTTCCAGTCGGGAAAATTCGCTGCGATAAAATCGGTAAAGGTCTCGCCGCGCTTGAAGGCCCCGGAACGGATGATATCCAGAAGAAACGGTATCGGCGTCTTGATGCCCAGGATGACGTACTCCTCGAGCGCCCGATCCATTCGGCTGATGGCCATTTGCCTGTTCTCGGCGTGTACTATGAGCTTCGACAGGATGGGGTCGTACTCGTAGGGCACCTCGAAACCGGAGTAAATACCGCAGTCGTTTCTCACTCCGGCGCCGGAGGGCTCCCGCATGTAGGTGATTTTTCCGGGTGAGGGGAAAAACCCGTTTTCCGGGTCCTCGGCGTAGATTCGGCATTCAATTGAATGCCCCCTGCCGACGATGTCCTCCTGGCGGAAGGGGAGGCGGTCCCCGGAGGCGATCTCGATCTGCCGGCGCACCATATCGATTCCCGTTATCATCTCCGTAACAGGGTGTTCGACCTGCAGCCGAGTATTTACCTCCAGGAAGTAAAAGTTTTTGTTATCGTCCACCAGGAACTCGACTGTGCCGGCATTCACGTAGCCCGAGGCCCTGGCCGCGGCCACCGCGGCCTTTCCCATCTCGCGGCGCAATTCCGGCGTCATGATGGTGGAGGGCGATTCCTCGATGATTTTCTGGTGGCGTCGCTGGATCGAGCATTCCCGCTCGAGTACATGGACGATGTTGCCGTGCGAATCGGCCAGAATTTGGAACTCGATATGCCTGGCTTTGGGAAGAAATTTCTCCAGATAAATCGCTCCGTTTCCGAACGCGGCCAGGGCCTCGTTGGAGGCCGAGACTGCGGCCTCCTTAAGCTCCGCGGAGCCGTTGACTATACGGATCCCCTTGCCGCCGCCTCCCGCCGATGCCTTTATCAGTATCGGATAGCCTATCCTGTCGGCCTCCTTTTTGAGGGCCGCGGAATCGGGCTCCTCCTTCGTAATGCCCGGGACCACCGGCACTCCGCCGCCGACCATTATTCGGCGCGCGGTAATCTTGTCCCCGAGGTCGCGTATCACACTGGAGGGGGGCCCGATGAAGACGATCCCCTCGTCCTCGCAGCGTTTCGCGAAAACGTGGTTTTCGGATAGAAATCCATAACCGGGATGGATTGCCTCGGCGCCCGTCTCCAACGCGGCGGAGATGATTTTATCGATGTTCAGATAGCTTTCGGAGGGTTCGGGGGGACCCAATGGGACACGCCGGTCGGCCTTTAGCGTGTGGATGGCCTGCCTGTCGACGTCCGAATAAACGGCCACGGTTTCAATTCCCATTTCCCGGCAGGTGTTCATCACCCTTACGGCTATCTCTCCCCGGTTCGCGACGAGTATACGCTTAAACTTCATGAAGCATCTCCGCCTGGCCCTATTTCACATCCTGAATATTCCGTAACCGAAAATGTCGTCGGGGATGGGCGCGTTTAGCGATGCCGATATGCCCAGCCCCAAAACGTCGCGGGTGGCGGCCGGGTCGATAACGCCGTCGTCCCAGATGTTGGCCGTGCTGTAGTAGGCGTTCCCTTCCTTGCGGGCGGCCTCGACTATCGGCAGCTTTATCGCCATGACCTCCTCCCGGGTCATGGTCGGTTTTCCCTCCCGTGCGAGCTGATCGTTTTTAACGGTGATGAGAACGTCCGCGGCCTGTTCGCCGCCCATTACGCCGATTTCGGCGTTGGGCCACGACCACAGAAAGCGCGGGGAGTAGCCTCTTCCGCACATGCCGTAATTGCCGGCCCCGAAGGAAGCGCCCATCATTACCGTAAATTTGGGGACGGTTGCAGTGGAGACGGCATTTACGAGCTTGTGGCCGTTTTTGGTTATGCCGCCCCGCTCGTATTCGCGTCCTATGATGAAGCCGCTGATGTTCTGCAGGAAGATGAGCGGTATCTTCCGCCTGTCGCATATCTGTATGAACTGAGTCCCTTTGAGCGAGCTTTCGGAGAACAATATGCCGTTGTTGGCCAGTATCCCGACCGGGTAGCCGTGGATATACGCCCAGCCGCACACAAGCGTCGGGCCGTACATCTCCTTGAACTCCAGAAATTCGCTGCGGTCAACCAGTCGGGCTATCACCTCCCGCACGTCATAGGGAACCTTTAGGTCGCGGCTTACGATTCCGTAGATTTCCCGCGGGTCGTAAAGCGGCGGCTCGGCCTTGCGCGTGCTCAATTGCTGCTTGATGTTCCGTGGAAGGTTCTTCACGATTTTACGGACAATCGAGATCGCGTGGGCGTCGTCCTCGGCATAGTAGTCCGAAACGCCCGATTCTATACAATGTACGTCAGCTCCGCCCAGGTCCTCCGCTGTAACGTCCTCTCCGGTGGCCGCCTTGACGAGAGGCGGCCCTCCGAGGAAGATTGCCCCCGTCCCCTTTACATGGACGACCTCGTCCGACATGGCCGGAATATAGGCGCCGCCGGCCGTGCATAGCCCCATTACCGCCGTAATCTGCGGAATGCCCATCTTGGACATTATTGCCTGGTTGTAGAATCCACGGCCTCCGTCATCGCTGTCCGGAAAGATCTCAGACTGGAGCGGAAGAAAAGCCCCGCCGGAGTCCACCAGATAAATGACGGGCAGCCTGTTTTCCATTGAGATCGTCTGACACCTTAGAAGCTTCTTGACTCCAAGGGGATAGATGGTGCCGCCCTTTATGGTGGGATCGTTCGCTATGACGAGAACCTCCTTGCCCTCGACGATCCCTATCCCGGATATGTTTCCCGCCGCATGGACCTTCCCGTCATAGACTCCTTTTGCGGCCAGGGGAGCGATCTCGAGAAACGGGGTGTTTTTGTCGAGCAGCAGTTCGAGCCTCCTGGGGACGGAGAGTTTTCCCTGTTCCCTCAGGCGGTCCAGCGCCTTGGCGGAGCGCTCCTCCCTCGCTGTCTTCAACTCCCTCTTCAGGTCCTCCACCAGCGCCGCCATCGTTTCGTAGTTGCGCTTGTACTCATCCGAAGACCTGTCGATCTTGCTTTCCAGGATGTCCATGGCTGCCCCGCCTCATTGCGCGGCCACCGAGGACCGCGGTTAGTTATTGGACGCTTGTCCAATATGAAGCCGTTTGACCATATTTTCAAGCAAAATATCGGTGAATAATGAATTTACATGATTGGGAAATCTGTCCGCCGCGCGCTCATTTTTTCACGATGTAAGCCATGATCTGGCCGAGCACGCGGGAAGAGTATTCCTCGTAATTGAAGGCCTTTTTTTCCACAATATGGCGGATTATGACGCCCTGGATAAGGGACAGGATGACGGTGGCCGTATAGTCGATATCGAGTTCTAAAAAATCGCCTGAGTCGATCCCTTCCCGCAGGATGCCTGAACAGACGTCGATATAGCTTTTTAAAAGCCTTGCGTTCGCCTTTCGCATACGCTCGTTACGGCTGGCCATTGACCAAAAATCGACCACAACATGGTAGTATTCTCTCTCTCTATAAGCCTGCCCAAAGGCAAGCTGGATAAAGCGCTCGAGCTTTTCCCTGGGCCCTGTCGTTTTGGCCAGCGCCTTGACGGTCCTTTCCTTCAATTTCAAGTTCATCAAGGACAGAATGCTCAGCAGAAGCTCCTCCTTGTTATTGAAATAGTAATGGACGAGGCCGGTGGACATGCCCGCCTCCTTCGCTATATCCCTGATGGAGACCCCGCCGTATCCATAACGGCTTATCAGGCGATACGCCGCCTCCCTGAGCTGGTTTCTTCTTATATCGCTCGTATCATTGTTGTCCCGGTTCTTCATGGCCTTCCGTCATTTACTCGAAATTGATGATTATATGTGCATCATTGAATATTTGTTCCAGTGCAATTATGGCTTGCTTTTGTTCCGAGGACATGTTATTTGGACAATCGTTCAAATAGTCAATCAGTTTCCGATAAGGCGGTATCGTGATCCCGATACGAATGACGGAATATCCAGATATCGAAACCCCGCTCCCGGCTGTTTTAAGGGGAAAGTTGCGCACTGAGGTTTTCGGGAGATATCATATAGAATTTCTCGCGAAAACCGGTTCGACGAACGCCGTGGCCATCGGGCTGGCGGAGAGGGGGGCTGCCGAGGGAGTAATAGTCATCGCCGACGTTCAGGCTTCGGGGAGGGGCCAGATGGGCCGGGGCTGGCATTCTCCCGGGGGGGTCGGCGTGTACCTGTCCATCATAGTCCGCCCGCCTTTTCCGCCGCGGGAGGCGCCGTCGATTAACCTCATCGCCTCCATCGCAGTTGCGGAGAGCCTGCCGGGGGTGGAGCCCGGGGCTATAACGATTAAATGGCCGAACGATGTCCTGATTAACGGCAGGAAAGTCTCCGGAATTCTTTCTGAGATGAGGGTGAATGACGATCGAATCGATTTTGGAATCGTCGGCATAGGCATAAATGTCAATAATGCCGGGGGCTCATTTCCGCCCGAGATATCCGCCACCGCGACCTCGATCCTTATAGAAACCGGCGCCCCGGCGAACAGAAGCGCCGTCGTCCGCTCGGTGCTTGAAAGCTTCGAGCGCCATTACCGGACGATGATATCCTCGGGCGCCGGCCCGATATTGAAGCGATGGGAATCGCTTTCGGGATTCATGGGAAGAAGGATTCGGTCCGTGGACCCAGGCGCCGTCATAACGGGAGTTGCGAGCGGCATGGATTTAAACGGGCATCTCAAGATAACGGACGAGGAGGGCCGGGAGCACATCCTTGTTTCCGGCGATATTGAAGTTATCGGGGATTGAGAAGCATGTAATGGGGGCATTGGGTCGGGGCCGGGGTGGTGCGCCCACGCCGGGATTGACGCATAGAATATAAAAAGAACTAGAGGGATCCATGGAAAGGAAAGACGGTCGTTTCTGGAAGAAATCCTATGATCCGGGGATAGACGATCTGGACCCCGCGCTCTGGGAATCTACGCTCCCGGAGTGTTTCAGGAAAAGCTTCAGTTCGCATCCCGAAAAGGCGGCAATGGCCTTTATGGGGGTGGAGATAAGCTTTGCCGAGCTGGAAACCTACTCCAACAGGTTCGCGAATATGCTTTTGGCGAACGGCCTGGGCAAGGGAGATGTCGTGGCCATCGCCATGGCCAATATTCCGGAATACCTCATCGCCTATGTCGGCACGATAACGGCGGGTTGCGTCTTATCGGGCGTTTCCCCGCTGTTGTCTACCGAAGAGATGAGGTTCCAGCTTGCCGACTCCGAAGCCAAGTGCTTCGTTACGCTGGACGCAATCTTCGAAAAACACCTTTCGAAAATACACTCCAGGCTCCCCGCCTTGAAGGTCGTCGTCGCCGCCCGTATAGGAGGCTTTCTTCCCGCCGTAAAGAATTTTCTCGGAACGCTTCTCGGGAAGATCCCGAAGGGAGCCGTTACGCCGCTCGAGGGGAAGGCCGTCCTTTCCTTCTACGATATCATAAAGGGAAGCGCGTATCCAAATACCGCCCCGGATGTAAGCCTGACGCCCGACGATACGGCATATCTACAATATACCGGAGGCACAACCGGCCCACCGAAGGGCGCCATGCTTACCCACAGGAACGCGCTGTCGGACATCCATATCGTCACAAGCTGGCTTTTCATAGAAATGGGGAAGGGGGTGGCCCTCTCGGCGTTTCCGATTTTTCATATCGCCGGGCTTTTTACCTGCTCCTGCTTTATCATTTTTGGCGTTACACAGATATTGATACCCAACCCGCGCGACACAGGCCATATCTGCGCCGAAATGAAGAAATACCGCCCCTTCCTTACGGCCAATGTTCCGTCGCTATATCACCTCCTCATGTCGGATCCGAAATTCAAAAGGCTCGATCACTCGGACCTCAGGATCTGCATATCCGCCGCGGCCTCCTTTCCGGCCGATTCTCAGAAGGAGCTCGAAGACATCATCGGCCGGGGAAAACTCCTGGAGGCCTACGGCATGACCGAAACATCGCCTCTGACCGTTATGAACCCGGCCCTTGGTCAAAAGAAGCTGGGGCACATAGGCCTCCCATTGCCAAACGCCGAGATAAAGCTCGTAAATCCCGATACGGGAGCGGAGGTCGGCCCGGGTGAGCCCGGCGAGTTGTGCGTCAGGGGGCCCTTCGTAATGAAGGCCTATTACCGTCAGCCCGAGGAGACGAAAAACGCGATAGACGCCGAGGGATACATGCACACCGGCGATGTTGTCGTGCAGGATGAAGAGGGTTATCTAAGAATAGTGGACAGAACAAAGGATATGGTCAATGTGAGCGGCTTCAAGGTCTTCTCGCGAAAGATCGAGGAGATTCTGACCGCGCACCCGGCCATACAGGAGATCGCGGTCATAGGAGTTCCGGATGCCGATAAACCGGGTTCGGAACAGGTTATGGCTTTCATTATCCCAAGGGAGGGCCTATTCGACGAAGAAAAGCTTGCGGCCCTCGAGAAGGACGTAATAAGCTTCGCACGAGAGAGGCTTGCGCCGTTCGAGGTGCCGAAGGCGATGGAATTCCGCAAGGAGCTTCCCCTGACCAGCGTGGGCAAGCTGAACAAAAAGGCCTTGCGCGATGAGATACGCAGGCGCTAATGCCCACGGACGACGCTCCTAAAATTGGGAGCAGCCCTAAAAAAAATGCTGAATGACCATAAAATTGTTGAATATATAAAGATGAGATGATAAAAGCCATGAGCATGAAAGAGCTCGTGGCGAAGACATTAAGCATGGTCCGGGAAATCCTCGCCGACAGGCGCAAGAAAACCATCGCTATCGCGGCGCTGATACTACTGCTCGCCATGGCGGCCGCTCTTCCCGGCTACATGAAGAAGACATCAACCACCGAATACTGCGCGAGTTGCCATGTAATGGAGCCGCAGTACGATGACTGGCTTTACGGGGGCAGACACACCCAGATCCGCTGCATAGAGTGCCACCTGCCCAATGACGATTTTGTAAGGCATTACGTCTGGAAGGGCCTTGACGGCGTAAAAGACCTTGTCTTTTTCTACACCGGGCTGGTGCCTGAGCCCATTCATTCCTCCAGGCATGCCAGGAAGACCATCCAGAGAAACTGCGTACGCTGTCACGATGGAATGCTGTCGATGGTCAGCGTCGACGACAGGAACTGCTGGGAGTGCCACCGTTCGCTATTCCATAACAGGATAAATGAATTTTAGGGACAAAGGGATTGGAGCCATGATGAAAAACAAGCTGCTCATTTACGCGCTTGCGGTAACGGCCGTGTGCCTGTTTTCGTTCTTCGTCTTTTTCGACGGCTGCGCTCCGAATAAAGGGGAGGTCTTTAAAACGGCCCAGATAGGCGACAGCGAATTCGAACCGGCCAAATGGGGCGAGGTCTTTCCGCTCCAATATGAATCGTGGCTCAAAACCAAAGAGCCCCGGCCTAAGGATAAAAGCTTTTACAAACGAGGCTGGGATACGGACAAAATCGTATGGGACAAGCTTTCGGAATACCCCTTTATGGCGCTTCTTTTCAACGGCTGGGGCTTCGGCATAGAGTACAACGAACCCCGCGGACATTACTATATGATGATAGACCAGCGCGAGATAGACCAGTCGCGCACAAAAGCCGGCGGCGTCTGCCTTACATGCAAGTCCCCCTATATCGGTAAAATGGTGCGCGAGTACGGCAGGGACCTCTTTAAAATGCCCTATGCCGACGCGGTCAATAAAATACCGGCGGAGCACCGAGACCTCGGCGCCGCCTGCATAGACTGCCACGACAATAAATCCATGGATCCCAGGGTAACTCGCTGGACGATCAACGAGGGCCTTAAGGCCATAAAAAAGGAAAAGCCCACACGGCAGGAGATGCGCTCCATAGTCTGCGCGCAGTGTCACGTGACCTATTGCATACCTAAAGATGAAAAGATGCAGTCCACCGGCGTCTTTTTCCCCTGGCAGGGGAGCTCCTGGGGAAACATCAGCATAGAAAACATCATCAAGGTACTGCTCTCGAGCCCATCCCACAGGGAATGGAAGCAGACGGTGACCGGCTTCAAGCTTGCCTACATACGCCATCCGGAATTCGAGTTCTACACCAACCAGAGCCCGCATTTCAAGGCCGGGATTTCATGCGCCGACTGCCACATGCCTTATAAACGCGTCGGCTCGTTCAAGATATCGGACCACAACCTTATGAGCCCGCTTAAAGACGAACTTCGTGCCTGCGCGAACTGCCACCCGCAATCCACGGAGAGGCTACTCTCAAGGGTAAAGACCATCCAGGATCGTACGATGTCCCTGCTCATCCGCTCGGGTTACGCGTCGGCGACCGTGGCCAAGCTCTTCGAGCTAACGCACGCGGAACAGGCTAAGGGCCGTCAGATAAACGGGGCCCTGTATGAAAAGGCCAAATCCTTCTACGAGGAGGCGCTCTATCGGGTCATTTTTATCGGCGCCGAGAACTCCATCGGCTTTCACAATCCCGACGAGGCGGGGCGCATCCTCGGCGACGCGGTGGCTTACGCTTCCAAGTCTGAGGCCTTTTTGAGGCAGGCGCTCTCGCAGGCCGGAGTGCAGGTTCCGGAGTCGATAAATCTGGAGCTCTCGCGCTATCTAAACGGAAGGGGGGCGCACAAGCTCAATTTCAGGCCGTCCCAGGAATTCAAGGACCCGTACGGCACCCAGGACAGGCTGCTTCCCCGTAGTGCGAGAGGCATCTGACGGGTCTGTAGTTTGCAAAATGTTTTACTCTTGAATACAGGCAGTCAAGCCGCGCATGCGCGGCTTGACTTTTTTTAAGCTCATATTCCCTAAAAGACTATTCAAACGCTTGAAACGACCGATCACGCCTTCGATATCTCCGGCTAATTTCCTGCGGGCATCTCTCATAAAGGGTTGGAAAAATTTGAGAGCATGGAACATGATGATATACTCAAGATGAGAGGAAACAATAGTCCTCTGGTTTCAGCTTTTACAGATTGCCGGGCCAACTATTGAGAATCTCCAAATTCCAACACTTAGGTTTCCCCCGCCACCGGCGGGGGGAGGGGATTAAAACTCCGGTGAACATACTGTCGCGAGGAGCGCAGTGACGCGGCGATCTCAAAAGGCAAGAAATTAGCCGTGGAGTTTAGTAAAAAGAGATTGCGCTGGCCAGAATGGCCGAGTGCCGCGAAGCACACGGATGTGCGAGAGCGGCCCACACCTCGATAAGGCCGGGGCTCGCAATGACAGTGCTTAGCCCGAAATTTAATATACTCCCGGCGGGGGAAAGACCTAATTTTTAGGGATTGCCATGAATTATAGTTTTCGGCAAATTCAGCTCATAGGTTCTCTCGCCCGCCTTAGACGAGGGAAAACCTAACAATACAGGTTCCCTATTATGAATAAAAAACCGGTTGAAGTGAACGTAAGCGAGCTCGAGGAGATACTCGACCGCCATCTGGAGTCGGGCGCAAGCCTCAATTACGC
>MVZN01000089.1 GCA_002069125.1 Spirochaetes bacterium ADurb.BinA120 | reverse complement strand
AAGGCATTGAAAGCATTAAAAAGAATGCACCGGATGCGCCTATTGTAGAAGTAGATAATTAACACATAAATTTAAGCCCCCGCCAAGGCGATGTGCTGCCTGTATCGAGCCCGTCGAGATAAGCCTGCCGAAGCGGGATTCCCCCCCGGTGGGAGGTTTCATGATCGCGGAAGCGCTGCTTATAATTGTCGCTATATCGGGAGGGACTGCGCTCCGGGGAGGGTGCAACTTCCTGGATGTTTATAAAGGCAGCTTTAATGTAAGAATTTCCCCTTCTTTACATAGAAAAGCCGTCGAAAAAGCATTATCACTTGGAATTCCATTAAGGCATCCTCTAATAATTAAGTTTTCCCGCCCGCCTTCGGCGGGCGGGAAAACTTAAGTCCTGAGCATGCCAGTAGTTACAAAACATGGGAACTTAAAATTTAATTTTTAGAGGTTCCCTTAAATCAATTGATTAAAAAAGCTATTGAAAATGAAGTAATGACTACTAATAGTCAAAATGACCCCGCCTCCCGTTGCTCGAGAATTATGCTTTGCCGGCTTCTTCGATCCATTGCGGCGCTGCCGATCATGGGCGGCGCGCCTTACTCCATCATTGCGGGCGGCTCCTGCCCCTTCTTCGCGTTGCCGCGCCCGGGGAGGAATAAGGAAGGGATGAGCGCGACGAGGACGATGAATCCCGCTACGATGAACGCGTCCTGGAATGACATCACCACTGCGGCCTGCGACATCTTCTTCATTATCAACGCGCTGGCGACCTGCTTCGACTGGGCGTAGGTGTACCCCAGCGAGTGCACATGGCCCAAAACTCGCTCGAACGTCTCCGTAAAGACCGGCGTCCCCGCGAGCGCCCCGCTGCCCACCACGTCCATGTGAAAGTGGATCCTGTGGCTCAGGACCGTCGCGAGCAGTGTAATTCCGAGCGAACCGGACACCTGCATGATGATGTTGATCATCGACGAGGCCATCCCCGCGCCCTCATGCGGCACCGCGTTCAGCGCCGCCGCCATGATGGGAGCCATGAGAAGCGCCATTCCCACGCCACGTATCAGCATCGGGTTTATAACGCCCATCAGGCTGGTGTTGACGTTCAGGTCGCGGTACATGAACATCGACACGGCAAGGAGGAGCACCCCCGCCACCGAAGGCAACTTCGCGCCGATGCGGTCGCCCATGCGCCCGGTCACCGGCATGAGGAGCATGATTGCCAGCGCGCCCGGCATGAGGATGAGCCCGCTCTGCATCTCGTCATACCCCATCTGCTGCTGGAGGAAAAGCGGCATAAGGAATATGCCGCCGAAGAGGGCGATCGATCGAGTAACGATGACGATCGAGCATATGGAGAAATCGCGATACCTGAAATAATTCAGGTTGATGATGCCGTGGTCGGTGTGATTCTCAACCAGCAGGAAAAGGACGAAGCCCAGGAGCGACAGGGCGGCGCAGGTGATGATGTACGCCGAGGCCCAGCCCTCCCGTTCCCCTTTCGAGAGGCCCAGGAGGAATGAGACCAGGAAGAGGGTGAGGAACAGGAAACCCCAAAAATCGAATGGGCGATGCGTGCTCCTGTGCGGGCGGTCCCTGAGGAGGAACTCCGCCGCCGCCATGATCGCGATGATGCCGATGGGAAGGTTCACCAGAAAGATCGAGCGCCAGCCGAAGGTCTTGGTGAGATAGCCGCCCAGGGTGGGACCTATGGCGGGCCCGAGAATCACCCCCATCCCCCATATACCGATTGCCTTGCCGCGTTCCTCCTTGGGGAACACCTCCGAGATCATCGCCATGCCGGTGGGTGATATCGCCCCGCCGCCGAGAGCCTGTATCACCCGCGCGGCGACGAGGGACTCGGTGTTCCAGGCAGCGCCGCAGAGCAGCGATCCCGCGGTAAAGACGAAAAGGCTCCCGATAAAGAGGGCCTTGTATCCCATGCGGTCCCTAAGCCAGGCGGTGAGGGGCATGAGCGTGGCGAAGGCGATCATGTAGCCGGTGAGGACCCACTCGATCTCGTCGATGTTCGCGCCGAAATCGGCCATGATGGCGGGTATGGATACGTTCACAATGCTCGAGTCCAGCGTCGCCATCATGGTCCCGATCATGACGATACCCATTACGATCCACTTGTACGACGGGTTTTCCGCCGCCCTGGCCGCGTGCTGCATCATGCCTTTCTCCCGCCCCCCGTCACCGCACGCGAATTCGTATCTCCACCGATTGGCCCACGCGCAGCGTTCGCCCCTGTCCCGGGTCGATAGCGACCTTTATGGGGATGCGCTGGACCTGCTTTATGAAGCTCCCCGCCGCGTTGTCCGACGGTATAAGCGCGAACTGCGCTGCGGCGGCCTGCCGGACCTCCGTCACCGTGCCAGTGAGGGAACCGCCCTCGTCGACCGAAATGCGCACCTTCTGGCCCGGCCGCACCAGAGCCACTTCGGTCTCTTCGATGTTCGCCGAGACCCACGCGTGCTTTATGTCCACGACCGTAATTGCCGTCTGGTTCGTCTCCAGCAGGTTTCCGGTCCTCGCCAGCCGCTGCACCACAATGCCGTCAACGGGACTGCGAAGGCTCGTGTTGTCCAGGGCTATCTCGGCGAGGCGGAGTTCCGCTTCGCTCGTCTCGGCCTCGGAACGCGCCCTGTCGAGCGCCTGTCGGCTGATGCCGTTCTGCGAGGCGAGCGCGCGGGCCCTCTCGAGCTCGGCGGCCGTAAAGCGCGCCCTTGCCCGTGCGCGGTCCACCTGCGCCTGGGCGATGCGTCTGTCCAGTTCCACCAAAATGTCTCCCTTCTTCACGGCGCTTCCCTCCTGCACGCGGACCGTCTCTATCCGCTGGGTCGCGCCGCAGTTCGCCACGCGGATAATGTCGGCGTCTATCCGCGCGTCCTCGGTGGACACGTATGGGTGAAAGTGGAAGAACCAGATTAGGATGCCGGCGAAAAACATCACGGCGATGATTCCGAACACCATTTTACTCTGGCGGGATTTCCACCAGGCCTCCTTTATCAAAGCATCCCTGCCTTTTTCCGCTACGCCGTCGTGTTGTCCTTTCATTTTCCTTTCTCCGCGGGCTCCCCGCGCCTAGAATGTAAAATAGTCGCGTCCTATCGCCCTGTTAAGCTCCGCCTTCGAAGTCTGGTAGTCGTACAGCGCCTGTATGTACATCGACCTGGCGCTCGTAAGCTCCACGTTAGCGTCCAAAAGCTTCGTGTTGTCGATCACGCCGTTCTTGAACTGGATGATCGCCACTCGGAGAGACTCTTCGGCCGACTCGATGTTCTCCTTCTGGGAGAGGATGGCGTTCGACGACGATACGAGCTTGAGCAGTCCGTGCTGCACCTCCAGCTTCACGTCGCGGACTAAGTCCTCCATCTCGAGGTCCGTCTGCCTCTCCCGGCTCCTTAGCTGGTCCGCCTTCGCGTGGCCCTGGTCCAGGGGCGAATACCCGCCCCAGCGGTACGTCGCCCCGGCGGTGACCATCCACGACCTGTACCACCCCTCGGGGCTAAGCGTCTTACCGAGGGCCGCCAGGGCCAGGTCGGCGGATGCATCGCCCGTGGAGCCGCCGGGGTCTTTAAGCATGAGTTTGGTCATTCCGTATTCCCCGGACACGAAGACGGTGGGCCACATGTAGAGCGACTCCTCCAGGGCGGCGCCGTGGGCCAGTGCCTGTTTTTTCGATTGCACCTGGATGAGCTCCGGCCGGTTCTTCATCGATTCGGCCACCATGGCGGTCACGCGTTTCTTCTGCTCGTCGTCGCTCCAGCCGGCGATGTCGCTCTCCTCGGCGCCGGCCGCCGTTATCGCCGACGGGTCGAGCTCAAGGCGCGAGTCGATCTCCCTGCCCAGATGGATGTTCATCGCGGCGACGGCGCTCTGGTAGTCGTTCTTCGCGATGATCAGCCGCGTCTTCTCGTTGGCCGCGGCGACCTTGGCGCGCAGGAAGTCGAGTCGCGTGAATGAGCCGGCCCTGTACCCGGTCGTCACTACGCGGAGGTTCTCTTCGAGAGCCCTGATCGAGTCGGTCCTGAGCTTAATGATCTCCGAGGCAAGCTGGATGCGATAGTACAGGCGTATCGTCTGGATGATCGTGTCCGCCTTTACCCTGCGCTCTTCGTTCACCGAGGAAACGTAGCCGTCCTGCGACGCCTTGAGCCCGTTATAGAAGGCGCCGGGATTGACCGATATGGCGCACCTTACGAACTTCAGGTCGTACTGCCCATTCGTGAGTGAGAGCATGCCCTTGTCGGCCCCCACGCGAGTCCCGGACGCGGCCGAGCTTAAATCCGGCCAGAGCTTCCCCCAGACCTCGCGGACTTTCAGATTGCTCTCGCGGACCTTCTCGTGGGCTATCCTGTACCTGTTGTTGCTTTCGAGCGCCAGGGCTATGGTTTCCCTCAAGCCGAGGGCGCCGGGCGGGGTTGTGTCCCCCGCCGCCGGCAGCGCACCGTCCGCAGCGGCGGCAAGGCAGGTCAGCAGGATGATGAATGTTCTCTTGCGTATCATGATTGCAGTCCTCGACAACAGTTTTGGCGCGTTCAACGGGCCCTTCCCTTAAGACCGTTATAGAATACCCTGCAGAGGTACGCGAGGTTCCTCGCGAGGGACTTGTCGTCCACTTCCGGGGAGTTGTACACCACGCCCAGGAGCGACATGCTCAGAATATGGGCCATGCGCCTGGTAGTAACCGACATCGGAAGCCCCGCCTCGAGGAAGATGTCCGTTAACATCTCGACGTGGAGGGAGAGCACCCTGCTCTTTAGTTCCTGGATGATGTCATAGTGCCCCTGCATCTCCTCGTAGTTCAGCCGGAACCTCCTCACGAGGTCGTTGCGGTAAACGACCAGGCAGGATGAGAAGGCTGCAAGCTTCCTCCCGGGGACCGCGGCGCCTCCGGTCTTTTTTCGGACCTCACTCGAATAGTCGTCAAACCGGCTGTTCAGGACGGCCCGAAAGAGCTCCCCCTTGTTCCCGTAGTAATAATAGAGGGCGCTCCTCACCATGCCGAGTTGCCGGGCGACGTCATCCATGGTGACCTTCCTGAAACCGTACCCGGCGAAGACCTCCGCCGCCGCGGCGATGATCTCCCGATCCTTCCCCTGCTGGTCGATGTTCTGTGATGCCGCGCGTTTTAACTTCATGGTGTCATTTTGACGCAAACCGTCGATTTGTCAAATTTTTTTCATTAAGGACCGGCAGGAGCCGCTTAAAGACCAGGGGATCAGGGGGCTGAAATACAGCGCCCGTGGCCTTGTAAAAAACTGCCGCTTCGGTAAAACGGTTGCTATTTTCGGCCTTTTCGTTAATCCTTTATCTTAGCAATGGATAGATATTCGAAAATATTCCCATTATCCGACCAAAAGGGCGGAAAAACCGATAATATAGATGCAAAATTGATGCATAGCATGTCGGAAAAAAGCACGCCTGTTACCAGCGATGCCTTTACGAATATGCATCAGTCGCATCTGGGTTTTCTACAACTCACGGACGAAGATGCCCGTTGGGAAACAATAGTAGTTTCAGGATTGACCCTTGCGATATTCATGGGCGGCAGAAACGAAAAGTTTCCGCAAGCCTCCTTTCATAATGCGAATCTCACTTCGCTTCTTTTAGAAGACCTAAATTTATCCTGCGTAAATTTTGCGAATATATTCTATCCAAATGGAACTTTTAAAAATAGCCGCGTTTACAATTCGATGTTCATAGATTCCTTTCTGGATAATACCGACTTTAGCGGGGCCGATCTTCGCAAATGCGACTTCTCCCGCTCGCTTATGCGAAACTGCAATTTTACAAATGCCGATTTACGGGGCGCTGATTTCGAAAATTGCGATCTGACCGGTTCAATTTTCGTAAACGTTCAATTGGAAAATTCACGTTTTCCCGGCGCAATTCTTGAAAAGATAGTTCTTTAAATTCTACGGGGCAGTCGCAAAAACCAGGATTTCCCGCCTTCCGAAGATGGGCGGATAAACCTAACTATTGAATTTACCAGTAGTTGCATTTTAAAGAAAACCTAAAAATACTAATTTTTAGGACTTACCTCAAGATTTGAATTTGAAATCAAATGTAGTCTTTATAAATTAGCTTTATTATTTTCTTGACAATGTACCATTATATTTGTACATTACCTTATGCATAAAGAATATATAGCCTATAAGGGCGCAATTTATACATATGAAAAAAAATAAATCGAACAATAAACCTATGAGCACTTTTGAGAGATTGATGCAAGACGCAAAATGGAAAGCCGGATTCGAGAAAGGATATGAAAAATTTCTTATGTCCGAATTATTAATAGAGGCTATGGAAGAAAATAATATTTCCGTACGAAAACTTGCTCAAAAAGCAGGAGTCTCTCCAACTATTATACAAAACATGAGATCAGGGAAAAGCACCAATATTAGCCTAAATACTTTAGGGCCTATTCTTTCGGCCCTTCATTACAAAATAGCATTTGTAAAAGTAAAACCTGGAAAATATAAGGCTAATATTGCATCGAAGAAAGGGTGACCTATTTCCTAAAACACACCATGAAGTGAGCCCAAACAATAAAGTCGAGGGACAAGACTCGAATCCCTCAAATTATTAAAATTGACATAAACTGTCCTTCCAGTTTTATTATAAGAGATGTGATATTCCAACTAAGAACGGGGCAATTTAATAAATGAAAACAATTCACTTGATTTCCATACCGATATTAATCCTTGTTTTAGGGGCGATAGCGATTTTTGTCAGATGCGAAGGAGGCGCTGAAACGAAAAAAATAACAGACCTGCTCACCTCGGGCCTGTGGCTTGGTACCCGCATCGAGATGCCCGGATTGTCATCTTCCGCCCGGAAGGTTTTCGGCAGTGATATAAAGCTAAGCTTCCAGAAGAACGGAAAATGTAACGTCAATATATCCGGCAAGAATTATAGCGCAAAATGGAAACTAAAAGGGAACGAAATCTATATTCGCGGAAAGAAAATAAACACAAAAGGGGATTTGAATCTCGGCAACCCTTCTGTTGAGGATGACATCCCCATATTGAAAATTCATAATATCCATGATTATTTTGTAATCTTTTACAGGGAAAAAGATGTTTTGAGTGATTGAGGAAAAGGATTAGATTTGCCCTGCTCTTGCGGCATGGCAACGGATTCCGCTTACCTCGAGATAAATGAAGAGACACAATGCGGGTATTGATAGAGCCTATTGGCAACACACCCCAATAAAACCGGACTTCACAATCCTTCCCCGACGCCCTCAGTCCATCAGGGTAACGATGGCCCGCCGTAGCGCCGTCGCAGCCTCCGGGTGGTACATGATGAGCACGTCCGCTCCCGCGTAAAGGAGCGACGTTGCTGTTGCGAGCTCCCACATAGCGGCACGCCGCTCCAGGTCTCCCCAGGCTGGAAAGTCGGCCTCGGGCGCGCGGAGTTCCTTTATCTTTGCGCACTCCTGTCCCGGCGAGACGATCATGGGAGCGGCGAGCATGGCGTCGCCCGATAACGCCGTAAGCCTGATACGCTCCATCACCGAATAGGTGTATTCGAGCCCGTAGCCCATGGCGCCGGTCATAGGGTCGATGACAATGCGCCCGGCTGGTACGCTCATGCCGGTAAGGAGGATGTTGAGCTGTTTGGCTATGTTCACGTCGATGGGGCTCTGCGCTACGAGCGTGTGCCCGTATCCGATTGCCGCGCCCGCGATGGTCCGGTAGTTGTCCTGTTCCACCCAGTTTAAAAGAAGGTTCTCGCCCGCACAGCCGCGCGCCACCTCCTTCATCACCTCGTTCATGCTTTCGTAGTGGCTGTGGCCCGTTACGATAAGCGGCACCTCCACCGCGGAAAGCACCTCCTTCACCAGTGCGAGCGCCTCGGCCGGCGTTCTGCCTCCCCGCTCGGGATGTGTGCCATCCAGTCGCACCGAGATGAGCTCGGCCCCGTATTTCTCCACGCACACGCGGGCCATCTCGGCCGGGCGCTCCAGAAGGTCCCCCCATATCTTCCGCAACACCTGCGGATACTTCTCGCTTACCGAATCGAAGACCTCCATGGCGACAAGCGGCCTGTTGGGCATGGAGCCCTCCCAGTGATGGAAGGGCATGCAGTCCGCCCCGCCTATGGTGTGAGTGATGCCTCTCGTGCCTCCCTCGGCGGCGGTCGCGCCGAGCCTGACGGCCGTTATCGGAAGCTCCGCCTTCTCCTTTCTCACGGTAAAAGCGCCGATTGCCCGCACTTGCTCCCTCGCCGGGCGCGCCGGCTTCTTCTCTTCGGCCGGCGGGGCGGAGGTCTTCGATTCAGCCCTCTTTTCCGGCTCCACGCCGAGAAAGCGTGAGTGCAAAACGCCTATGATATCGCCGACCACCTCCTTTGTTATGGAGGCCCGAAGCTCATCGCGTACACTGGTAAGTATTTCGTTTTTGATGGCCGCAAGGGCGTTCTCGGTGATTTCAAGCTTGCCTGGTTTTTCCTGGGCGGCGGGCAGAGCCGGCCTCTCCGGCTCCGCGGCAGGCGCTTTCGAAACCGCCGTCTTTCCTTCGCCGTCGGGCGCCTCGGCGTAAACGGCCATGTCCTCCATGGAGAGAGCGGGATGTCCTGTGCGCTCCATGTGCGCGCGCACCCCGGCGGCGTCGGTTGCAATGGTCTCGTCGGCAATCATCTCCATCATGCCCGAAGCGCCCTGCTCCTCGAAGCGCTTGCTCAAGTCTTCGGACAGGATCTCCTTTAGCTCCTTCGTCATCCACGTTATGCGCCTGTGTCCGCCTTCGGCGTAAAGAAACTTACGCGAAGTGAGGAAGACCTTGCCGCAGCCCATGAAGCCGGGCGTCTGCATCCCGCCCCCAACCGTGCCGGCCAGGGTCGAGAAGCTCATGCCCACAGGAGTCTCGCCCGTGTACTCGCGGTTGACCGCCATCACCCCGTTCGTCTCGGGCAGGTAGGCCAGTATCACCTCAAAACATCCGCAGCTCGTCATAGGGCGGTCCATTATGCTATACGCGCAAAAGGCCTCGACCGTTTTATGCGACTGCGGGTAGACGTAGTCGTTTACGCCCTGCCAGATTCCCTTTACCGGGTCTAAGCACTCGCCCTTGGGCACTGGCTGGTTTGGGCCCGTCTCGTCGATTTCGTATGCGGCCTTGCCGTCTAACCAGTTGTATGCGCCGCAAAGGCCGAGCCGCTCGGGCGTGATTACGCAAACGTGATTTGGGGCGAAGGACTGGCACAGGAGGCAGGAGTAGAAGGTGTCCACCGATTCGTCCGTCATGGACTCGAGCCTGCGGTTTCGCTCCTGGTACACGGCGCGCGCGGCAGCCACGCGCCGCTCGACCTCCTCCGCGTCGGTGATGAGCGTTACGCGCACCTTGTCAACTATGGCCGGGTAGTTGGCCAGGAACTTCGCGTGGATTATCTCGCCATAGTGGCGCAGCCGAACGCCGCGCTCGAAGGCGTTCTTCGATACGCGCGTCCAGACGATGTCGCGCTGCCCCATGTGCCAGATGCCCTCCGCGCCGTTTATCAGGTGGTGTATCTGCCGCTCGAGAATGGACTCGAAGTCCTGCTGAATCTTGCGGCCGGCCACCTCCACCCAGATGCCGAGCGGAAGCGCCGAGCCCGGTTCTATATCGTCAATATCCTTTCCTATTATTTCAATCTCGCCGTCGCTAATGTCGTCCATCTCGACCGAGGTTACGTACTCGAAGGCCGTCGTGATGTTGCCTCCGAATTCGGCA
>MVZN01000088.1 GCA_002069125.1 Spirochaetes bacterium ADurb.BinA120 | reverse complement strand
CATTCCCTCCGCCATGCGCGGGCTCGGCATCACCATGCTCGTCACCGGCCTCATGGCCATGGCCTTCATGATATTTTCCGGAATAAGCCTGGGGCACTGATATGATCGTCATCGTAAGCGGAGTGGCGGCCTTTACGCTCATCATTCTCGCGCTGGGCCTGTTTATAATTGCCGCCGAATGGCGCCTGGCGCCCCAAGGCGCCGCCCGCATCCTGGTAAACGGGGACGAGGAGAAGGCCTTCGAGGCGGAGCCCGGAAAATCACTGCTCACCACCCTCTCCCTGCATGGCGTACTACTTCCATCATCCTGTGGAGGCAAGGGGACGTGCGGCACCTGCAAGTGCCAGGTGATGGAGGGCGGCGGCGACATACTGCCCATTGAAACGGCGCACATATCGCGCGCCATGGAGAAGCGGAACTGGCGTCTTTCGTGCCAGGTGAAGGTGCGTAGCGACATGTCGATACGGGTGCCCGATGAGATCTTCTCCATAAAGAGGTGGGACTGCGAGGTTGTTTCGAACGCCAATGTCGCGACCTTCATTAAGGAGTTTATCGTCCGACTGCCGGAGGGCGAAACGCTCGACTTCAGGCCCGGCGGGTACATACAGATCGACATCCCGCCTTACGAAATCGAATTTTCAAGGGACATCCCGGTGGAGTCCGAATTTATCGACGACTGGAAGCGGCTGGACCTCTTCGATTTCAAATCAAAAAACTCGTCGGCCGACACACGCGCCTATTCCATGGCCAACTATCCGGCCGAGGGGAACCTCATCAGGCTCAATGTGCGCATCGCCACGCCTCCCTGGGATTTCAAGCGCAAGCGCTTCAGCGAGCTCCCACCCGGGATTGGATCGAGCTACATCTTCAGCCGCAAGCCGGGCGACCGGGTGGCGATCTCCGGGCCTTTCGGCGAGTTCTTTATACAGGAAACTGACCGCGAGATGATGTACATCGGCGGAGGGGCGGGAATGGCGCCGCTGCGTTCTCACATCTTTCACCTCTTCAACACGGACCGGACAAAGCGGAAGGTGAACTACTGGTATGGAGCGCGATCCAGGCGCGAGATATTCTATGAAGACGAATTCAGGGCGATAGAGAAGAGCAACAAAAACTTCTCGTTCAACATAGCGCTCTCCGAACCCCTGCCCGACGACAACTGGAAGGGCCACACCGGGTTTATCCACCAGGCGGTGTACGAAAATTATTTGAAGAACCATCCCGCGCCCGAGGAGATTGAATACTATCTCTGCGGCCCCCCTATGATGCTCGACGCTGTCCTCCAGATGCTCGACGATCTGGGCGTCGAACCGGGGATGATCCGCTTCGACAAGTTCGGCTGAGCGCCTCCCGCGCGTCCCAATTTTACCGATCCGAAGAGGCGCGCAGCTCCGAGAGCAGAGTACGGTGCCTTTCCGCCTCTTTAAAATTCCCGGTCCTTTCGTACGCGTCGGCCGATTCCTCGTATGCGTAACGGAGTAGCGGGCCCGCCTCCTTTCCGGACAATTCACCCGAATGAATTTTACGCTCGAGCTCCGCTATCTCGGCGGTATAAAGTTCGATGGCCTTGATAAGCGCGCCCTGTTCCTCGGCATGCCGGGAGAGCGAGGCGTAAAAATTGGCCAGCCGATAGTATATTACGCCGCTCTCCCTTCCATCGGCAATCCGCTTCTTTTTCTCCTCGAGCGACATCGTTATAATATTTTTCGCGCGCTCCTCCCCGCCTCTTTCCCGGAGAAAGGCGGCGTAATTCTGGAGGGTGTCTGGGTTGCGAAGCCCCGGCTTGGCAAGCAGATACTCGAAGACCTTTTCGGCCTGGGCGTCGAGTCCGCGCAGCGGGTACTCCTTTGTGGCAAAGAGGTTCATGCGCGAGGCCAGCGCCTCGGGCCATGGCCAGCGAATCGAAAGAAAAATCGCGCTCACCACGACCGCAACTGCCACCGCGAGCGCCGCCATGCGCTGCGAACGGGCCGGAGCGGATTTCAGTCCGGTAGTATACAGAATATCGAGCGAAACGAAACAGAAACCCAATGCAAACAGGAGCTCGTTAAGCTCCTCAGATTTTGGAATTACGCCGAGGTACGCGTAGATGAGCGCAAGGATGAAATAGGGCGCGGCCAGCGGCGGTATCTTCGGAACCTTAAGCCATCCCAGCAGCCGCCCGAACGGCCCCAGCCTCTTCCAGGAGACCCAGGAGAGAAGCAGCCAGAGGAGCATCGCGTTATGAAAGATCATCTTGGTGTATCGCACGGAGCTCAGGTTATGAATATTGAGCTCGCGCTGATGGTTGTGTTCCATGAAGAAATCCGAGGTTTCGATTCCTATGATGCGCTGGCCCCAGCTTATCTCCTCCATACCGACGAAAAACATGAAAAGCAGAAGTAGGGCGGACATTATTGTCCGAGCGTCGCTGATTTTTATCATCGCCCATGTTAGCAGGAAACATCCCGCAATGTATGCCGTGGTGGTGGCGTATTCCGCGGGAGTGTCCTCCGTGACAAGGTACACATACTGCGCCGGAAACAGGTAATAGACCGCGATGCCGATACCGAAGAACGCGGCACAGATTCCGGAATTGAGGATAAAAGAGCGCGGGATCTTGAAAATTCCAGATGTCATCATAAAACCTCTGTCTGCCGAAGTGCGGTGGTGCGGTAAGCCCGCGACCTTTCGTAAACCATGAATCCGTGGATTCTGTTTGCAATGACTTTTTGTCCGGCCTGGGCCTATTTATGGCATGCCGATTAAACCGGTATCACACCCCCAGTCTCGCCGCGTGGGAAACGAAAACATCCTCGAGCGTAGCGCCGACCTCCTCTATGCTGAAACCCTTGATCCCTTTTACCTTAAACGCTCCCGCGAGTTCGCGCTTCAAGGGAAAGCCCTTTTTGGTCATGATGTGGATGTCGCTACCGAAAATCGCGGCCTCCTCCACAAACGGAAGCGCCGCGACCTCCTCGAATACCTCTATGAAACGCTCGACGCGAAGCGACCAGACGCTGTACGGCAGGGCCGCCTTGAGCGCGGATGGCGTGTCCAGCGCAATGATCTTTCCCGCGATTATGAGCGCCATGCGGTCGCAGTGCTCGGCCTCGTCCATGTAGTGCGTCGTGACGAAGATGGTCTTCCCGTTTCTCGAGAAATCGTAGATGATCTCCCAGAATGTCCGGCGCATGACAGGGTCCACCCCCGATGTAGGCTCGTCGAGAAATAGCACCGGGGGATCGTGCAGAATGGCCCCGCCCAGGGCCAGGCGCTGCTTCACGCCGCCGGGAAGGCTTTTCACGACCGCGTCTTGGCGCCTCCCGATGTCCGCCATTTTCATGACATACGCCATGCGCTCGCGAAGCCGCGCACCCTGGAGCCCGTAGACGCTGCCGAAAAACTCCAGGTTCTCCCGCACCGTGAGATCATCGTACAGCGAGAACCTCTGGGACATGTAGCCTATGATGTTTTTAATGCGATCCTGCTCGTCCATTATGTCGAAGCCCGATACACTTCCGGTGCCCTCCGTGGGGGTGAGGATACCGCAGAGCATCCGGATTGTCGTGCTCTTTCCGGCGCCGTTGGGGCCGAGAAAGCCGAATATCTCCCCCCGCTTTACCGAAAAGCTCGCCCGGTCCACCGCGACGAAATCCCCAAAACGCTTGGTGAGGTCCTTTACTTCGACAGAGTATTCCGTCATTCCATCCTCCTCGAGAAACGGCGAACGCTTAAGCTAAGGAGCGCCGCGCCCATTACCACGAGCGCCAATACCTCGGGCCACAGAACCGTCATTCCCACTCCCTTCAGGAATACGCCGCGTATGATGTTCATGAAATAGTACATCGGATTGAGGAGCGTCACCGCCTGTACCGTTACGGGCATCGCGTACACCGGAAAGATGAATCCGGAGAAGAGTATTGCCGGAAGAAAAAACAGAAACGTGGAGAGCATGGCCTCCTGCTGCGTCTTCGATACCGTCGATATAAAAAGCCCCACCGCCAGCATGGAGAGAATATACAAAAGCCCGGAGACAAGCAGAAAGAGGAAGCTTCCATTAAAAGGGACCTTAAACCACGCGATCGCGATTACCGTTACCACGATGATATCGAAAAATCCAACGATGGCGAAGGGGAGCGTCTTCCCAGCGATAAATTCCATGGGCCTGAGGGGGGAAACGATTATCTGCTCCATGGTGCCGGATTCCCGCTCCTTCACCACTGACATCGAGGTGAGCATAATGGTGATGAGCGCGATGAGGAGTCCGATTATCCCCGGAAGGTAAAAATTCCTGCTTTCAAGCTCCGGATTGAAAAGTGCCCTTTCTTTCAGCTCGATAGACTCCTTCATTTTCATGCCGCCGGCCCCTCTTCCGAGAGCGAGCGCCCTTGTCCTGTCCTTGAAATACTCCAGACCGAATTCGTTTACGATCTGGTTTACGTAAGCCACGATGACCGAGGCGCGGCTGGAATCGGTGCCGTCGATAACGATCTGGATGTCGGCTCCCTTGCCCGACTTAACCCTCCTGGAAAATCCTGACTCAACATACAGGAAGAGGTCGACCGCTCCGCCGTCGAGGAGCTTTTCCATCTGCTTTTCCGACTCCAGATACGAGTGCAGTAAAAAATATCCGCTGGACGTAAACCGGGATATAAAATCCCGGCTCTCCGAGGACCTCTCCCTGTCCAGGACCGCCATCTTGATCTCGCGGACATCGGTATTCGCCGCGTAGCCGAAGATGAGCAGCATGATAATTGGCGAGCCGAAGAGCACACCCAGCATCCTCCGGTCTCGGAAGACCTGTTTGAATTCCTTTATCACCATGCTCCTGAGTATCTGTTTTCGTATCAAGGCCGCCATATGACCCCCTCAGTTTTCCGGAAGCGTGAGCGAGAGCTTTCTAACGCTCGCAATCACCACGATGAACGCAAAGACGGCAAGAAACAGTATCTGGGTCCACAAAAGGGCCGCGCCGACCCCCTTTAGGGCTATTCCCTTTATGATGACGATGAGATATTTCGCCGGTATAAGATAGGTGATCCCCTGGACCACGAGGGGCATGTTCTGGATCGGAAATACGAATCCGGAGAGCATGAATGACGGCAGGTAGGTTACCATGATGGCCACCTGCACCGAAAGCACCTGGGCCCTCGTTGCCGATGAGATAATTATCCCCAGGCTGGTGGTCCCTATCAGAAACAACAGCGCAAGCATATAGAGCTCGACGAAGCTTCCCTTGATGGGCACATTGAAAACGAGGTATCCAAGGAGCACCGTAATGACAACATCGAAGAGTCCGATAAAGAGATACGGAACGAGCTTTCCGAACACGAGCTCGAAGGCCCTCACCGGAGTGGTGATGAGCGTCTCCATGGTGCCCCTCTCCCATTCGCGCGAGATGGTGAGCGAGGCGATGAGCGCCGAGATGATGGACAGCACCACGACGATCAGTCCCGGCACGATGAAGTTCTTGCTTAAAAGCTCCGGGTTGTACCAGACGCGGCTTTTCACCTCCACGGGCATTTTCGTTTCGGCTATGCCTATCCGCTTCAGCTCGCTCACCTTTATGTCCATGTTGAAATTTGCGAGGATTGCCTTTACATAGCCCATGGCCACCGTGGCGCTGGTGGAGTCCGAGCCGTCCACGATGAGCTGCAGATCGACGCTCTTTCCGGCCTTAAAACGCCTTTCAAAACCTCTCGGCACCACAATGGCCAGGGCTATCTCCTCCGAATCGATTAGCCGGTCCATCTCGCGGTAACCGCTTATATGGCGCTTCACCCGCAGGTACTCCGTGTGAGAGAATTCCTCAAGAAGCCTCCTGGAGAGCGTGCTTCGGTCCTGGTCATAAACCGCCATGCCGACATTTTTTACGTCGACTGTAAGCGCGTAGCCGAAAAGCAGGATAAGCAGCGCCGGGGCGATGAGCGAGAGGATGAGGCTTCGCGTGTCGCGCCGGATCTGGAGCCATTCCTTTCCGGCGATGGCGCCGATACGGACCAGTGACTTAAGCGCCTTCATTTTTTTCTCCTTCCGCGATGATTTCCACGAAGCTGTTTTCCAGCGTTGGCGTCTTTTCATGGACGGAGCGGAGGGCGATGCCGTGTTTTTTAAGCAGTGAGCGCAGCCTGCGCTCCCCCTCCAGGCGGCGTTCCACGAACACGCGCAGGGCAGTCCCCTCGCGTATAACCCGGGAGAACTCCGGCTCCTTACGCAGGGCGGACTCGGCCTCCCAGACCTTATCGGTCGTTATCTCGATCAGGGTTTTTCCCATCCCATTCTTGATTTCACCGGGGCTCCCCGTGACGACAAAGCCCCCGTTGTACATCAAGGCAACCCTGTTGCACCTCTCGGCCTCGTCGAGATAGGCGGTGCTTACAACGATCGTTACGCCCTCGGACAGCAGTCCGTAGAGGATCTTCCAGAATTCCCGGCGGGAGACCGGATCCACGCCGTTTGTCGGCTCGTCGAGGAGTATAAGCCCGGGGCGATGCACCAGGCAGCAGGCAAGGCCTAACTTCTGCTTCATGCCGCCCGAAAGCTTCCCGGCAAGGCGCTCCCTGAAGGGGGCGAGTCTGCTGAACTCGTACAGGCGCGGCAGGCGCGATCGAATCTCCCGCGAGGACACCCCGAAGAGCCTGCCGAAAAAAAAGATATTCTCCTCTACGCTAAGGTCCTCATAAAGGCCGAAGCGCTGCGGCATGTACGCCAGGTTCTCTTTAATCAGGTAGGGATTGCGCTGCACGTTCACGCCGTTGATTTCGACGCTCCCCACGTCCGGGACAAGGATGCCCGCGATGAGCCTAAGCAGCGTGCTTTTCCCGGCGCCGTCGGGGCCGACGATGCCGAATATCTCCCCCTCGTGCACATCGAAGGAAAGCCCCGAAACTGCCGTGGCGCCCCCGAACCTTTTGGTCAGGTTTTCCGCGCGTATCACCGCTCTTCTCCGGCTATAATAATCTCGGCGTCGGCGGGCATGCCGGGCTTCAGCGCCTGATCCGGGTTTTCAATAGCTATCTTAACCGCAAAGACGAGCTTCACGCGCTCCTCCTTGGTCTGAATGGTTTTAGGAGTGAATTCGGCCTTGTTCGATATCGCCACCACCCTCCCCTCAAACGCCCTTTTAGGAAAGGAGTCCACGTAGACCTTTGCCCTCTGTCCAAGCTTTACAAGCCCGAGCTTTACCTGATTCACGTAAACGTACATCCAGGGGCGGGTGATGTCGGCGACCGTCACAACGGGAGTGCCGGGAAACGCGGTCTCGCCGGCCTCGAGGTTGGTGTCGAGCACCACTCCGGCGATGGGCGAATGCAAAACGGCGTTGGTGATGGACGCGGATACCTGGTCGAGCGCCGCGCGCGTTACCCGATACGCGGTTTCGGCGTTGTCCAGGTCCTTCCGGGAAACCGATCCCGTCGCGTACAGGTCGCGGACGCGCTTAAGGTTTCTCTCCGCGTTCTCCATGTTCGCCCGGGCCGAAAGCCTCTGGGCGGACAACTCCTCGTATTCGAGCTTCGCCACGAGCTCGCCCCTCGCCACGTTTTCGCCTTCCTGCTTGGGCAGCTCCGCAACGCGCCCGGCTATCTTGGAGCTTATCTCTATCTCCGTCACCTCGATGGTGCCCGAACCCTCTATGCGCCCGCCGTTTCCGCCCATGTGCCTGAAAACCTCGAAGTATAAAGTGGCCCCGATGAGTATCACCGCCACCAGCGCCAGGGGGATGTATTTTTTTTTGTCCATTACTGTTTGTCCTCCATTATGATTCTCGCGTCATCCGTCCCGATCTCCTTTTTTAGCCTGGCCAGGGAAACATGGTAGCCGTACACGGCGTTGATGTAACCGGTCCGCGCGTTTGTGAAAGCGAGCTCCGCCCCCAGAAGGTCGGAGTTCTTGATGACCCCCGCCCTGTAGCTCTCCCTCGCTATACGCAGTCCCTCGGACGCGGTTATGACATTGCCCCTCTGCGATTTTATTGAAAGATATGACGAAACAAGCCTCGAGTAATTCGAATGCACGGAGATGGAGACCAGCCTCTTGAGTTTGAGGAGCTCCTCCTCCGCCTCCTTAAGCTTCAATTCCCCCTCACGCTCCGCGGCGCGCGTGGGATCGGTCGGGATGAGGGCGCCCCAGCGGTAGGTAGCGGCAACTCTGACCTGCCAGGTGTTCTGCCAGTCCCTGTTTCCGGTTATGGCGGACATGTCCGGCGAGATGGGCGGCCCCACGGCCGGCTGGATGCTGAGATCCACCGGGTTCGGCATGAACTTTGTGGCGCCGTAATATCCCCCAACAGTAAAGGTCGGCCAGAGGTAATGGGAGCTGTCGATCCCGCGCGCGTGCTCGGCCATCTCTTTTCGTCTTTCGATCTGGATGATCTCGGGACGATTTCTGAGGGCCACCGAGGAGAGGTATTCGGTCTTCCGGTCGTCATCACCCTCGGGCCGTCGGTACAGCTCGCTTTTAAGGACCTCTTCGTCGACTGTATATTTCGTGCCGCCCGCGCCAAGATGAAAGTTCAGCATATCGAGGGACACGGCATAATTATTCTCGGCGTCCAAAAGCAGCGGCTCCTGGCTTTTAAGCTGGACCTCGGCCTGAAGCACCTCGAATCGCGGCACGCTCCCGGTTCGGAACATGCTTTCGACATCTTTAAGATTGCCCTTTAAAAGCTCCATCGATTCCTTTCGAAGCTTGATCATCTCCGCCGCAAGGAGCGCGCCGAAATAGCTTTTAACCACATTGTACTCGATGTCGCCCTTGATGCGGCGCACCTCTTCCTGGGCAACGACATGGTTCTTCTGCGAGAGTTTCAGCGAATTGTAGAAAATACCCGGATTGATTCCGAACCTCAACTGGACGAACTTGATATCGTACTGTCCGTCCGAGAGGCTCAAGAAACCGCTTTCGGCCCCCTGGCGGAGCATTGAAGCCTCCGACTCGAGCACAGGCATAAGCTGCCCCCAGGAAGCGCGGACCTTCTCCCTGGCCTCCCCGAGCCTGTACCTGGCAATTTTATATTCCTGATTGTTCTCCAATGCGACGGCAAGGGCCTTTTCCATCGATATTTTCTCGGGCGCCGGCTTTTCCGCCGCCGAGAGCGCCAGGCCGGTCGCAATGATAAGCGTCACGATCATCCAACTCCGGATGGGCAATTTAGCCGATAGTTTTGTATTCATATCCATCACCCTTTTACTTCGATTCCGTGCTTGAGAATTTCGACAAGGTTCCTCTTGAATTCATCGAGGTATCCCTCGCTATAAAGGATGGGATAAAGCTTAGTGCCTTCCAGGCTCAGGCGAAGAGAATTAAAAAATACGATGCCGCCGACCGTATGGATAAATGTATAATACGGATTTATCCCCCGTATCCGCTTTTCACTTACGGCCTTCCCCACGACCCGGGCGATCTTCGTCATAAGAGGTTCTATCATGTTCGGGAGCGCGATTTTGCGAAGGTATTTGCCGCCGCTCGACATTTCACGCAGCATCAGCCTGAAAAAGTCGGGGGGCACCGATTTCAGATAATCGATATAGCTGCCGACCACATTGAATATCTGCTGGTCGGAACCCTCGTTTTCATCGATAGCGGCGGATATCCTCTGATGAATGCCGCTGATGGCGTCCGACAGGACCTTTTCATAAAGGGCCTCCTTGCCCTTGAAGTGATAATAGATCATCGCCTTGTTGACTTTGGCGAGTCTGGCGATCCGATCGATCCTGGCCCCGTCATAGCCGTACTGCGCGAACTCCTTAAAGGCCGCACCGAGGACCTTCTCCCCGCTCGTCTGCTTGATCGCTTTTGCCATC
>MVZN01000087.1 GCA_002069125.1 Spirochaetes bacterium ADurb.BinA120 | reverse complement strand
CCGCGTAATCCGATACGAGCATACACCGTGGAAAGGCGGGACGCCCCGCTTCGACGGGGCGTCCATTCCTCGGTCAGCCTTTTCTTTTCTTCAACTCGAGTGCCGTTTTAAGCCCCTTCTCGCGGATCACCTTGATCTTAAGCCCCGTCTCGGTGAGCTTGAAAAAGCGCGTGCCGTATTTACGGAGCAGTTTCTTGTTGACGGCAAACCCAAGCCCGGGCGTCCTGAACGGGGCGAGATACGCGTTTTTATCCGGGATGATGGGATCGATGATTCCATCCCTGAACTCGGGTATCCATGACGGCGGCTCGAATGGGTACTCGAGCGGCAGTTTGTTCCCCCTGTCCGCCAGCACCATGTTCCAGTTTACGTAAAAACCTATACCGTTGGTCCATGTGTGCGGCGTGTACAGGCGCTTCTTCTCACGGCAGGCGTCGATGACCTGCTTCACCTGGGCGATACCGCCCGCAAACGTGGCGTCCGGCTGGTAGATGTGAAAGCAGTCCTTCTCCAGCATGATCTTGATCTCGTCCCAGCCGTAGTTTAGTTCGGCCCCGGATATCTTGACCTTGGAATACTTTTTGAGGGCCGCGTTTCCTGCGTAGTCCCTCGAATCGAGCGGCTCCTCCAGCCATTCGATGCCGTTACGGTGGCATGCGTCGGCAAACTTTTTGGCGCGGGCGAGGTCCCAGGCCGGGATCTTGTCCACGATCGTCACCAGCCAGCCCTGGTTTGCGTCTACTCCTAAGACGAAATCCCTGCCGACGCGCTTTCTCACCACCTCTATCTGGCGTATGTCGTCCTTAAGCTCCACGCTTTTTACGCGCAGCTTCGCGCATCGGTAGCCCTTTTCCCTGATCGCGAGAATCTCATCGGCCCTTTGCTCCGGGTCGTGCATCTCGCCCGTGGAGCAATAGACCTCTATGGGCCGCGCCTCGCCCCCCAGGAGTTCGTAGACGGGTTTTCCGGCCTTCTTGCCCATAATGTCCCAACACGCGGGCTCGATCCAGAAGTTGCGCCAGCCGAGAATCCCCGCCTGTTTAAGAAGGTCCTGGACGCGCTGTATATCCGTGGGGTCCGCGCCCATCATATAGCCCCCCAGGAGGTCTCCCAGACCTTCGCGCTCCTTTCCCAGCGCCGACCCTGCGCCATAGCCCTCAATGCCCTCGTCGGTTGTGAGCTTGATTAGCGTGAAGCGGTTGTGCGTCTGCGGATAGCCGGGAATCCAGGTGGGCCAGAAGGTCTCCCGGAGCGGAACGGAAACGTGGTACAGCTCAATCCTCGTAATTTTCACCTGCCCCTCCTTTTGTCTTGAAATTGGTCATACCAGTTTATACAATGGCGTTTGAGGCGGTCAAGTTTTTTCTTTACTTTAAGTCGGCGGCGATCGCCAGCCGGAGGAGAATGCCCATGGGCAGCGGATTACCCGCAAGGATATTCAGCGCCATTCAGGCCGACATCATGCGAGGCGCATATCCGATAGGCGCGAGGCTTCCTTCGGAACGCGAGCTCTCTATAGCATACCGCGCAAGCCGTCTTGTCGTGCGCGAGGCCATCGCAAGGCTTGCCCAGGCCGGGCTTGTCGAAACCCACCCGCAGAGCGGCACCTATGTACTGGATTTCAATCGAAAAGGTACACTTGAGACGCTGGTCCAGGTCCTAAAGATACGCAGAAGCATAGACAGGGAAACCCTCGACTCGCTCCTGCGTTTCCGCTTCCTGACCGAAACCGAGGCCGCGCGCGAGGCGGCCCTCCGCGTAACGGCCGGGGAGCTTGCGCTTCTCAAGGCGAACCTCGAGCGCAAGCGCGCGCACCTCGACGATGTGCTTACGCTCGCCGAATGCGATTTCGAGTTCCACTACGCCGTTATAGAGATATCCGGCAACGTCATCAACCGGCTGATATTCCACTCCTTCCGTCCCATCTACTCCTTCTTCACCGAGTTCTTCTATTCGCTCCCCGGGGTGCCCGCGGCCTCACTCAGGCTAAATGCTCGTCTCCTCGGCGCCCTTTCACGGCGCGATCCGGCGGGAGCGCGAAGGGCGATGGGCGCCATATTAAGGCACGGCGCGCGGAAGGTGTACGAGGCCGTGCGCGACGGCGATTCGATCGTCATCCCCTAATACGAAACAGCGAACCTCGATTGACAAGGGCGGTGTACCATGGTATGCTCCGGCGGCCGGGGTTCGTTAATTACAAACGAAAGTCCGCCCCGAGCGACCTTTATCAAAGGAGCGCCATCATGAAACCGACAAGAAAACACAAACGCCTCGCCGCCATCATCCTCCTTTGGGCGGTTCTGCCGTTTGCGGCCTACTGCGCTTCCACCCCATACACGGGTCGCACTCGGCTTATACTCACCACCGAGGCGCAGGAGAACGAGATGGGCGAGAAGAGCTTCCGCGAGTTCATGGCCAAAGCGGCCCCTTCGCGAAACCGGTCCTATGTGGACATGGTGGAGCGTGTCGGAAAACGCCTCGCCGTCGTGGCGAACAAGCCCGACTACAAATGGGAATTTGCCGTAGTCGAATCGAACGAGGTAAACGCCTTCTGTCTGCCGGGCGGGAAAATCGTGTTCTATACGGGCATAATGCCCATGTTCGAAAACGAGGCGGAGCTTGCGATAGTGATGGGTCACGAGATAGCGCACGCGGTGCTCCGCCACGGAGGCGAACGCATGAGCCAGGCCATGGCGGCGAATTTTCTCGGAAGCGTACTGGGAGCGCTCACCGAAAAGGACGGCAAGCGCGAGCTATATATGGCGGCGTTCGGGGGCATAACCACCGTTGGGCTCATCCTGCCGTACAGCCGTAAACACGAGTACGAGGCCGACGAAACCGGTACGCTCTTCTCGGCGAAGGCGGGATACGCCCCGGAGGCGGCCGTAAACTTCTGGCAAAAGATGATGAAGCAGGGCGGCGCTCGACCGCCCGAGTTCCTCTCCACACACCCTTCCGATACCAAAAGGGTGGAGTATTTACGGAAGCTCATGCCTAAGATGAAGCAGGTATATTCCTCTTCGGCCGAAAAACACGAATACGGCGAGAAGCTTCGCTAAAGGACGCGCCCGCTTGTACGGCCTCATGGGCGGGAAAATCCCGGCACGGGCCTCCGGGCCGGACAGATGTCGGTCCGATTGCGCTTTTATTGGGCAATCAAAACATCAATCCCGCCTCGACGAAGAACATGGCGTTTCCAAGGCCAAAGGCGGATTCATCGTCCGTTGTGGGGTCTTTAAATACGCTCACGTTTGCCTCGGTGCGCAGGCCGCCGACGACCGAGAAGCCGATGTTCTGAAGCGCGACCCCGAGGGCAAGCTCTCCCCCAATGGTGAGCGATTGATCGACCTTTTTATTCGATGTGTAGTTATTCCATTTCAACTTGTCTACAGGGGCCGTTCCGGCAAAGAGACCCGTCTGAAGAACGACGGCGAACCCGTCGTTCGGTCCTATGGTGCTGAAATCCCGGAAACCGACGGTCCAGCCCGCGCCCTTCGCCTCCTGTGTGTTGTCCACATGCGACACTATCCCATCCACCTCATAGGAATCCTGTTTGCGGTCCATCCTCCAGTAGCGCGGGCCGGCAAAGATGAAGGTATAGCCCATGTCGCCCTCCTCCCGGAACAGGTCGAAGCCCAACTTGAGGTCCAGATTCATATAAGAACCCGAGCCATTGGATGTATAAGTGTGCTTCGTCCCCAATACTTCCGCATCCCATTCCAGGTCGCCGATGGAGCCTACGAAAATATTTCCCTCTACCCCTATGAATTTATAGGCGAGCATGGCGCTCGCATTGAACATGGCACCCGAACCGGTGCCGACATCGCCGATTGTGCTGCCGTAGTCGTTGTAACCCATAAACACCGCCCCGCCGCCAACGGCCCCGCGAAGGTGCATCCCGAGGTCCGAATCGTTCACCACTGCCCGGGCCGGCAGGGCCGCGGCCAATACGAGCGCCGTCGTCATCATTGTATACTTTAGCAATCCCATGAAACCCTTCATTACCCCTCCTAATGTCCGGCGATTTTACGAACGCCGACGGCCGCCATAATCTTCGCCTAAGGCGGGCCGGCCGTTTGGCGCTTTAAAGAAAGCCGAGCCAACGGCACGACCTGTCCTCGCCGCGCGTACCGTGGTCAAATTGATACAACAGACTTCCACTAAAAATACAAAAAAAAATGGGCCGGGAAAAGAAAAATTCGAAAAAGTTCATCGGATTTGTCGCTTTTCCCGATGGCGTCGTAAAAAGCGCTCGAACCGGAGAATTGGGGATTACAAGCCTCCGCTCTTTAAGGAAGAGGTCGGCAGGCGGGTGTTTTCTTGATTACGACTTATTCGCTAAGGGCTCTGCGTCTATCCGAGGCCTCCTCGCGCCGGCACCGGGCATATCGCCTCTGTCCCAAACCATCGCCTCTCCCGTGCACGGCATCCTCATACTTTATATGGGAGCGCACCGAGACAGGCGCGGCAGCGCGCGCCGTGCTCCGAGGGATAGGCCTCTCCGCACGCCGGGCACAGGGCGATGGGAGCCCCGTGCCGGTGCTCGAGAAATTCCTTTTGTATGGAGATACGGGCAATACCCAGAACGCTCACGCCGGCCCGTAGCATCTCGTCCATGAGCCGCTCGCGAGACTGTTCGTGCTTGGGCTTGAGCCGCAGGAACCAGCTCTTTATCTCGCCCCACGACTCCAATCTCCGGTGATCGAGGTGCACCCGGACACCGTTTCCGGAGTGCTTGTCGTACAGGGCGATTGCAAAGCGGCCGACGTCGATGATCTTCAGCCAGCCGTTTCCGATGCTGCATGGAGTAAGAAGCTGGACGGCGTCCGGCAGGCAGTGAGAGGTCTCGCAGATTGAGTCAAAGAGTATTTCGGGCGACAGATTCCTCCTGGCGTGCTCCACCATAAAGCCCCCCAGAAGCATCCCTGGAGCGAAGCTTCCATGAAAATCGACGACCTGCTTGATGTAGTCGTCGATGGGCCTTCCACATATCGTTACGTCGCTTTTTAAGGTATCCATTGTCCCTCCTCACGCGTCGAGGTCCGTCAGAGTGTAATCCACTGCACCCGTTATTTCCACAAATTCCGCCACCCTATTTCTACGGACGCTTGCATACAGCTCTTCGCATGAGTCCATAACTCCGGCAAGCAGAAAACGGAAGCCTTCCCTCTGCATCTCGAGCGAACCGATCTCGTCCAAAAACACCCTCTCCGCCCGACGCGCGGCAAGCCCTTCGAGTATCGAATCGAGAAACTCGAGGCCCCGGCCCGAGAAGCTGTACTCGCCCCGCGCAAGGAACTCGTCCCATCCCAGTGGAAGAGCGTTTTTTTTCCGCGCAAGAGGCGCCGTCGCGCCTGTGCGAAGGTTTAGCGCGTCATAACCCTCGTGTACGCCGTTCGCAAACACCTTGGGGCAGGCGTATCCATCGCCTCCCGGTTTTTCGTCGTAAAGTGCGCGTATGCGGGCGGTCTTTCCCGAGTCTCTTCCTCCGGTAATGATATGAAGGGCCGCGCGCCGCATGCCATCACCCCTCGAGTACGGCCGTCGCGATCGCGACCCGGCAGAGCGCGATTGAGGCGCTCATGTTATGCGCCTTCCACCCGGCAGGGCACATAGCGGTGCAGCGGCGTGCCGAGCGGGTCGCGGTGCGTATTTTTGGTGAGGCTGTTGACGTTCAGGCCGTGCGTCGTATCGCCGTAGACGAGGCCGAAGCCGTGCGGAATGAGCACGGTCCCCGGGCGTATGCGGACGGAGAGCTCGAGCTCGCCGACGGCGCTTCCCGCCTCTGTAGTAACGCGCACCTCCTGCCCGTCCGAAAGCCCCAGGGCCTTCGCGTCGTCCGGGCTCATCGCTATCGTGCCGGCCCTCCTGCCCCTGTTCCACTCCGGATCGCGCATAAGGGTGTTGGCGTTGCAATCGTAATGGCGGCCAGCGCTCATAATCAGCGGAAACTCCTTCGGAAGCTCGAGCTTCTTCTTCTCCGAGGCGGGCTGGAGGGAGCGCACCTCCTCCTCCATCTCGGGAATGAAAATCTCGATCTTCCCCGAGTCGGTCTTTATCTGCGACATATTGTCGGAGGGGTCCAGCTCGCCCACCCACACCCCCGAGGGAGAATCGAGAAGCGCCTGGAACACGCGGTCCCCGAGGTCCATGCCCGGTTTGAAGCCCGCGCGCACGGCGTTCTCGCGGAAGGCCTTGGGCGCCGTCATCATCATCCCCCATAGCGCTGCGAGATTTGCGCTGTCCCAGACGCGCCCCAGCGTTTTTGCAAGGACAAAGGGCATCCTCTTAAGGGCCGCCGGCTCTTTTCCGGCGTATTCCATTAGCTTCGCGCCGAAGGCCAGGCGCTCCCCTTTCGCGGCCGCGACCAGCTCGTCCGGAATTTCCGGGATGAGCCCCAGGCGATCGGCGATGAGCGTGTGTATCTGCGCGGCCTCCAGACACGAGCCAGGCACGGGCACTATGGGGCGGCGCAGTTGAAAGTGTATTTTCGGATAGGTATACGGGAAAAAGGTCGCGTCGTAGGATTCGTAAAACGAGCGGCATGGCAGCACGTAATGAGCGAGGCGGGCCGTCTCGCTCATTACGATCTCGTTTACCACAAGGAGGTCGAGCGCGCCGAAGGCCCTTTCGTAGGCCGCGGTGTCCGGGTACGAGCGCAGCGGGTTGCAGGCGCTCACGATCATGGCGCGCAGGCGCTCGTCGTGATCGCCGAGTATCTCCTCGGGTACTACGCTCGGCGGAAACGAGCCGGCGGCCACGGGCGGCATGCCGGTCGCTACCGTGCGCCAGGTCTTGGGGTCGCGCTCGTCGGCGTGAAAGCCGAGTGGCATGACGAACCCGGGGATGATGTTCCCGCCCGGCACGCAGTAAATGCCGCAGGCCGCGCCGAGTATGTGCAGTAGATACGAACTCAGGGTGCTGGTGCGCCCCATAAAAACTCCAAGGTCGGGATGCACGCTCCATCTGCGCGTGGCCATGAGCTCGCAGAGCCCGCGGACCTTTTCGGGCTCCAGGCCGCATACGGAGAGCGCCCCCTCCACGTCGAAGCCGTCGAACCAGAGACGCACCCTCTCCCAGCCCTCGACATGGCGCTCTATATAGTCACGGTTCTCCTTTTTTTCATTGAGTATGATGGCTATCATCGCCTTCATTAGAAGCGCATCGGTTCCCGGGCGCAGGGGAAGGTGCATGTTCGCAATCGCCGCCGTCTCGCTTTCCCTGGGGTCGATGACGACCAAAAGCCTCTTCGGGTCTTCGCTGATGGCCTTTAGCTCAAGCGGAGCCCTGGGCATCTGGTGGCTCTGCATGCCGTTCCATCCCCAGGCGACGAGCATTTCGGTGGCGTGCTCGTCCGGGCCGGTGATGTTGTACTGCTTGCCGAAGACACGGCCCTGGACCCACCACTGGCCGCTGAACTCCTGGCCCGAGGAGGAATAATAGTACCGCGAGCCAAGCCCTCGTAATACCCCAAGCCCGAATGCCGCCTCGAAGTGCCCCCCCTGAGTGGAGCCTCCCATGTAGGCGAAACTCCGCGGCCCATGCTCAGCCACAACGCGTCCCAGCCTGTCCGCTATCTCGCCGATCGCCCTGTCCCAGCCCACCGGCTCGAAACCGCTTCCCTTCCTCTTCAGCGGCTCCGTTATGCGGTCTTTCGGGTACTGGTGGTGGACCACGTTTACCCCTTTGCGGCAGAGATAACCCCGGCTTTTCAGGTTTTCCCTGTCGCCCTTCACCTTCACCATGCGGCCGTTCTCTACAAGGACCTCGAGACCGCAGTTCTGCGAGCACAGCACGCAGCCGGTCTTTTTCCATTCACCCATGCTGCACCTCCCAGCTAACGCCCCCGCGGATGCCCGCGAGCGCCCTCCTGAGTCCGCTCTCGTCGGCTATACCCGCAGCCTTAAAAAACTCCCTGTTCGCCTTCTCTATCTCCGCGCGCACCCTTGCGGCCGTGTCCGCCCCCGAGTCCGTCAGGCGGAGCATAACGGCCCTGCGGTCCGACGGGTGCTTCGCGCGCCTAACATGCCCGGCCGCCTCCAGGCGGTCGATCACTCCCGTTAGGGTGGCGCTATCCAGTTGGGTCCGGGCCCCCAGGTCCGCCGAAGTGGTGCCGTCCGCGTCGGAGAGAAAAGCGAGCACCATCGACTGGACCACCGTAAGCCCGTATGGCGCCATCCGCTCCGAGAGGAACCTCATGGCGGCCTGGTGCGCCTTTGCAATCTGGAAGAATACGCAATCGTTCGGTTTCATGTAAGCCTCATATCGGTTGTATACAAGTATATTGTACACTATCCTCTGTCAAGGAGAATACTCTTTTTCTCAAAAATAGGCTTTTACGCATGAATGTGCTAAATATATATAAATATATTCTCTTTTTTTATTCTCAACAGGCAAGGCCGACGAAGGAGGATTAAAATGAATTTCCGGGAAGAATACCGTAAAAAGCTCACCAAACCCGAGGACGCCGTTTCAATCATAAAATCGGGCGATAACGTAAATTTTGGCCCTTTCGCCTGCGCGCCCATCTTTCTAGACCAGCACCTGGCCCAGAGGGCCGGCGAGCTCGAAAACGTCACCATCCAGAGCATCACGTTTCCCGCCGTATGCCGGAGCGTGCTTGCCGACCCGGAACGGAAAAGCTTTATATTCCGAAGCAGCCATTTCAGCAAGGCCGACCGCATCCTCCACGACAGGGGCCTGTGCGACTATATCCCCAATCTCTTCCACGAGGGGCCGTCATACTTCAACAACGGCTATATCCGGCCCGACGTCTCCATAGTGCGCGCCGCGCCCATGGACAAGTGGGGCTTTTTTAACATCGGGATCGGAAATTCGGTCATTCCGGCCTCCCTCGAACAGACCAAAAGGGTTATAATTGAGGTAAACGAAAACATACCCTACTGCTATGGAGGATTCAAGGAATCCATCCACATCTCCCGGGTCGATCATATCGTGGAGAGCGATAACGCTCCCATCATCGAGCTGCCCAGGGACGAGCTGTCGGAGCGGCACCGCACCATCGCCGCCTACATCATCGACGAGATCGTCGACGGCGCCTGCCTGCAGCTCGGAATCGGTGCTCTGCCGAACGCTGTGGGCGAGCTCATAGCCCACAGCGACCTAAAAGACCTCGGCGTACAGACCGAGATGCTATGCGACGCCTATTTCGAGATGTTCGAACGCGGCAAGATCACCGGGGCGAAGAAGACCTTCGACCCGGGCAAGATGTCGTACACCTTCGCGCTTGGCTCCAGAAAACTCTACGACTTCCTTGACCACAACCAGCACTGCGCCTCGTTCCCGGTGGACTACATAAACAGCCTTAAAAACATATCCGCCAACGACAACGTCATTTCCATAAACAACGCGATCGAGATCGACCTCTACGGACAGGTGTCGGCCGAGTCGTCTGGTTTTCGCCACATATCGGGCACGGGCGGCCAGCTCGATTTCGTCTACGGCGCCTACCACTCCCGCGGCGGCAAGAGCTTCATCTGCCTTAGCTCCACCTACACGGACAGGGAGGGCAAGGTCCGTTCGCGGATAACGCCCACGCTTGAGCCGGGCACCATCGTCACCGTACATCGCGCCATGGTCCACTACGTGGTGACGGAATACGGCAAGGCCATGCTTAAGGGCAAGTCCACCCGCGAGAGGGCCGAAGAGCTCATACGGATAGCGCATCCCGACTTCCGCGAGGAGCTCATCAGGGAGGCGGAGAGGATGAATCTGTGGACGAGGACGGCGGGAATCGCCTGAGGCGCGGGATCTGCGCCGGGGCCTAATCG
>MVZN01000086.1 GCA_002069125.1 Spirochaetes bacterium ADurb.BinA120 | reverse complement strand
CGAATTTGTTGACGCGCTCTCGAGATACGGCGCGGGCCCGCAGCACTTCGTTTACGCCGATGTTGACGGAAACATAGGCTACGTTGGCGCCGGCAGATGCCCGGTGAGGCGCGGCTCGAGCGGCATCCTGCCCTCGCCGGGATGGGACGGTTCGTGCGAATGGGCAAGCTACCATCCATTCGAGATGATGCCGCGCTCCTGCAATCCCCCCAAAGCCTATATCGTCACCGCGAACAACAGGCCTTTTCGAGGGAGGCTCCCCATTCCTTACAGTGAATACTGGGAGTGCCCTTACCGGGCGGAGCGCATCGCCGAGCTCATAGAATCGAAGGAAAGGCTCGCCATGGCGGATATGAAGGCCATGCAGTTGGATATCGTCTCGAGCCTCGCCCGCAAATTGGTCCCGGTCTTCGTAAGCGCGTTGAGGGGATCGAAGGACCCGTCGCTCTCACCGTACATCGCCAGGCTCGAGTCCTGGAACTGCCGGGTGGACGACCGCTCGCCCGCCACATGCATCTACGAGCTCATGCTCAACCGTCTGCCGTACGAGGTCTTCCATGACGAGCTGGGGGACGGGCTATTCAAGAGGCTCATAAAAGACAAGATCGGCATGACAAACACCCTGGTCGATCTGCTAACGCGAAGAACCGGCTCCGCTCTTTTCGACAGGGTGGACACGCCTAAAAAAGAGACCATGAATGACGCCATTCTGAAGGCCTTTGCCTTCGCCAGGGAATATCTTGAAAAGGAATTCGGAAGCGACATGCGCCGCTGGAAGTGGGGCTCCCTCCACAGGATTGAATTTTCGCACCCATTCGGACAGGAGCCGATGCTCCGCCCATTCTTCAACTACGGCCCCTTCCCATTCGAGGGCGACGAGCACACGATAAACCGCGCCGGTTACGCCAACGAGAACCCCTTCAAGGTGAACATCACCGCCTCCATACGCTATATCGCGGACCTTTCGGCGATCCACGAATCCCTGATCGTGTTGAGCTCGGGCCAGTCCGCGCACCTTTTAAGCGCCCACCGCACGGATATGTGCGATCTCTTTATGAAGGGCGAATACATCCCATGGCACTTTTCTTCGCAGCAGTACGCCGCGGACAGCGAGGGGGTCACCACACTTCGACCCAGATGATCGAATCGTAAAACCCTTCAAGGGCCTAACATTCGCCGGCCCCGGCGCCTTTTTAGAGAAGCCATGGCGAACCGGCGCCAGGGGCGGTATACAGCCTTTGAACGCTTTGCTCTGCGCTCATGCCGCACGGCGGAATCCGCATGCGATCACCCCATCGAACGCTCCGCGCCCTGAGCGCTCCCGGCTTTCCCCGGGCGACCGATGCTCTGGTATAAGCGTTCAAAATACCACTTTTGGGTGATTCGCGGAGCCGCTCGTCTACTCTATGCGCCAAATATCCAATCTTGACATTCAACCTCTTGTGTGCAAAACTGAAAAAAAACGATTTCCAAGGAGGTATTACATGGATCTGGGGGGATTGGTCGCACGCAACGCTCGTACCGTTCCGGAAAAGGAGGGCGTCGTTTATGAAGACAGGCGCTACACCTGGAAGGAGGTCAACGACAGGGTAAACGCCATCTCGAACACCCTTTTAAAAAGGGGGCTTAAAAAGGGCGACAAGGTGGCCATGTGGATGTTCAATTCCGACCTATTTGTCTTTACATTCTACGGAATCGTCAAGGCGGGCGGCGTGGCGGTTCCGGTCAACTTCCGCCTCGCCCCGCCGGAAGCGGAATTCATATTCGACCACTGCGACGCCGCCACGCTCGTCTTCGACGATATCTTCGAGCCGGCGGTAAAGGATATGAAGGCGCGGCTTTCCAAGATCAAAAACCTCTACTCCGCAGGAAACGGCAGCTTCCCCGGAATCGACGCGATCTCGGACATAATTGCAGGCGGTTCCAAAGAGGAGCCGCCGGTCAAGGTTGACGAATTCGATGAAAGCGAGA
This sequence comes from Spirochaetes bacterium ADurb.BinA120, assembly GCA_002069125.1. Lineage (GTDB taxonomy): Bacteria > Spirochaetota > UBA4802 > UBA4802 > UBA5368 > MVZN01. The sequence continues at coordinate 8,135 of MVZN01000086.1, read as the reverse complement.
TCATCTACACCTCGGGAACGACCGGCAGGCCCAAGGGCGCGGTGTTTACACACCACAATCAGATTATCCTAACGACTTCGGTGGCGTCACTGGTGGGCCTGAACCAGAGGGACAGGATTCTCCACGCCGCGCCCCTTTTTCACTCCGCCGAACTGAATCTGTATCTCAATCCGGGGACCTATGTTGGGTGCACCCATGTAGTCAACAAGGACTTTATCCCGGACAGGGTGCTCGCCCTCATTCAGAATGAAAAGATAACGCAGTTCTTCGGCCCTCCCGTTATGTTCCAGTTCATGATGATGGTGCCCGATTTCGATAAGTACGACCTGTCCTCCGTGCGGTATTACGGCTACGGAGCCGCCCCGATGGCGGCTGAATCGGTACGCCAGATGATGGAAAAATTCAAGAGCACGAGCTTCTTCTGCCTCTGCGGCTTCACCGAGGGCGGGCCCGGAGGCGTGGCCCTACTGCCGGAGGACCAGATACGCAAGGCCGGCGCGGGCGGCAAGTACGTCGTCAATATGGAGAGCCACCTTGCGGATGAAAAGGGAAGGAGCATTACGGAGCCGGGCGTGGTCGGGGAGCTCGGCGTGAAGGGCGAGACCATCATGAAGGGCTACTACAAGGACCCGAAGGCCACGGCGGAGGTTATTCGGGACGGCTATGTATATTCAGGCGACCTGGGTGTTCTGGACGAGGAAGGCTTCATAACGCTGGTGGACCGCAAGAAGGACATGATCATCACCGGCGGCGAGAACGTATACAGCAAGGAGGTCGAGGACGCCATCTACGAGAACCCGAAGGTGCAGGAGGCCTGCATCATCGGACTGCCCCATCCGGACTGGGGCGAGACGGTAATGGCGGTAGTTGCGCTCAGGCCGGACCAGCAGTTGGATATAAAGGAGCTGAGGGAATTCCTTAAAAGCCGAATCGCCGACTATAAGATACCACGCTTGCTCGAGATAGTGCCCGCCCTTCCGCGCAACGTAGCCGGGAAAGTGCTGAAATACAAACTTCGGGAGGAGTTGAAAGACCGGGTGAAAAAATAGGGCATACCCCAGTGAGGGGGATATCCCCCTCACTGGAATTTTTAATATGGAATTTTCATCCAGGAGGCGCTTATCGCCCCAACCCGGCGAGGCCGTTCGACGTCGCCGGACGGTAACAGCCCAACCGGCATTACCCGTCGCCGGTTAATTCGAGATCAAAACGATGGTTCCCGCGACGATCAACAAAGCCCCTATGGCTGCCTTAAGAGTCAGTGTTTCCCCTAAAAACAGAACCGATAAAATTATCGTAAGGGCCACGCTCAGCTTGTCCACGGGCGCCACAAGCGAAACTTTTCCCATCTGCAGGGCTTTGAAATAAAACAGCCAGGAAAGGCCCGTCGCCATGCCCGAGGCGACGAGAAAGACCACGTTCTGCCTGGACAAAGAGCCCATCCCCTTCGCTTCGCCCCGAATTAGGACAATGGCCCAGACCATTATGAGTATGACAATCGTCCGAATCGCCGTAGCGAGGTTCGAATTGATATTCCACACGCCCAACTTCGCGAAGATCGCCGTAAGCGATGCGAAAATGGCCGCAAGTATCGCGTATATCCACCACATGGCCAGAAGACCCCTGTAACCTAAATATCCGCCTAAACCCGAAGGAGGATAAACCGCCTTTTTTATGGCCGATTTCAGATCGATACGCAAGTTTTATTTCGGGCGGCGCTTATCGTCCGGAAAAGGCCGTGCGCCGTCCTCATCTCATCGCTTTAGCGAGCTCCACGAGTATCCGGTTTACCTCCTCGAGGCGGATCAGGCCGAAACGCGGATATTCGATATCGAGGATGACATAAAGAACGGCGGAGGTTATGCCCGCCAGCAGGGCATGGTAAAAACGCCAGGGGATCCTGAGGATGCCGGACCTGTACCCGGTCAGCCCGGCGCAGGCGAATCCGAGGACGAAGAGCATGATCCATATAAGGGCGGGGGGATGGGTCCGGATAGCGGTCGAACGGACGAGCACGATTCCATTCATTTCCTTCAGCGCGGGCACAATGAGCCGGCGAACCTGCTGGTAACGCGGCTCTTCCGTTGCGGCCAGCACATCGTCCCAGATCTCTTTCTGCAGCGCGTCAACGCGGGCAAGCTCCTCCTTTATGGCGGCCGGGTCGGCCAGCTTATCATAATAGGACGCCCGCGAGAGGGCATAGGCTTTGAACTTTTCGCGTAGTCTGGTTTGCGCCGAAAGCGGGAGCATGTCCAACTGGGCGTATGCCGCCTTGATGGCGTTTGCCTCCTGGACGATTAGACGCTGCCGCTCGTCAAAGCGTGAATGGGCCCCCGAGAAGGTAAACGCGACGAGAAGGCCCATCAAGGCGAACACCGCGCTTACGATAGCGCCGGACGCCTCTCCATGCTGGCCTGCGTTTTCTCCTTCTCTCATGCCGACACGATGGCTTAAAAACGAAATCAGCAGCATTCCTCCAAAGAGGAACAGGGTGGCTGTAATGATAAAGCAAGAGTAGTTGAAGATGGCCATGGGAAACCTCCTATGTTCAGTTAAAGGATAATGACATTTAAAAATCACTTTTTCTTTTTCCGGCGGCTTTTGTCTATTTAGCGGCGATGTATCGACTAGCTCAATTTTTTACTATTCCACCATAGAGTTCTCTGCGATTCGCTCCAGAAAGTCAAATATTTAATACCCCCCCTGAAAACCGTGCCTTGATTCTTCTGGTATTTTATTCCCATACTTTTCTTGAATTTCCCCGAAGGCTGCTATACTATTATCGAGTTTTCCGGAAACCATAAAGACATAAGAGGAAAAGGCCATTGAATGTATCCAACTATTTGCAGATAGCGGAATACCATTTAAAGATGATCGAGGAGAGGGGCGGGCTCGAAAGGGCCCTGTACCTGGAAGAATACGCAAAGAGAAATGACCTCCACCGGGAAAATTACGTAGATGGGAAGCCCAGGGGTATGGCATGGCAGTATCTTTACACCTTCCTGCAATTTCTTTACAACGTGAAGGGCGAATACGTCTATAATGAGGTCATTGAAAAGATAGGCTTTACGGATAGGCACTTAAAGGACATCAAAAAACACCCGATGCCGAACAAGTCGTCCTGGAGACTCTATCTGGCAGCCCAGTACCTTGTTCTGTCATATTACGAACACCTCGATTTCGGCAACGCCCATGACGTAACCGATATGATTGCGCTCAAGACGGCGTCCTTCCAGCTCAACCTGGACCGCTCCGGGTCCCTTCCATTTCTGATAACGCCTATGCATATAATAGCGAAGGTGGCCGGGGCCTTTACGAAAAATTACTCCACCGTCATCCTTGGCCAATCTATTATGAAGGATTATTTCTGGAAAAAGGAGAAGAACATCCGGGTCGATTATATCTATAAATTTATTCCCCACATAGACCATCCCGAGTTAAACCGCCCGGAAAAACTCGTTTTCGAGAAAAATGGCAGGGAAGAGATTTTTTATCCCGGCAGGGAAAGCGCCTATCGCACGGGCATAACCGATTATTTCTCCACCCTTGCTGCGCTGCCCAACACCCTGGGCATCCTGATGTTCAAAGGCCTTTACGCAAAACTACAGTCCGGGAGGTATGCTCTGCCGCTTCTCCCGGACCAGTACCCGGTCTTTTATGACGGCAAAAAATATAGGATGGACCAGGAGGGTTACTTTCGCGATACGGAATCCTCGCAAATTCTTTACGACTCCTTCGGCAAAAAGGTCCATTACACCGAAGAATGCAGATTCGCTTTCAAATCCGACGGGGTTATGGTCAAAACCTCCGAAGACAGCCCGGACTCGGAAACACTGCAGATTCTTAGCCTTAACGCACTGAACCACGTTTTTACCATAAATTATGAAAGGATCTATCCCTGGCAAAAGCTTAGAGTATCCGTCGCGAAGCGAATGGAGAAAAAGATAACCGAGGTGGCGGGCCGGGACCTCCGTGAACTTACCTATAAAGACATAAAGAAACTTATTTCCAAACACCTTAAAAAACGATACGAAAGGGAATGGCGCTCCGTTCGGTTGGGAAGGTATTTGTTTTCACTTCCGGGCGGTCTGCTGATAGCCGCCTCGACCCTGTTCCTATCTCCTGTCGCCGCGGGAGTGTCGCTCGTGGCCGGCGGAGCTCTGGTTGTTTTCGGATTCGCCCGTGACGCCTACAACGCCCTCAGGTCCAGGGCCGAAGATATCGCCATAAACAACGCGATCGACAATCGCAGGGGCGAGGAATTCATCAACGAAAGGCTAATGGAGCAGAGGGAGGAGGCGCTCCAGCTTTCTAAAAAGACCGGTGAGATCTATTTAAAGCTCGTAGATCATATGAAAAATTTCTCGAACTCCTCGGAGGAGATCGAGCGCAGCCTCAACGAATTCACGAAAGCTAATGAGTCGGACCTGGCGGGGCAGATGCAACTGGATGATATAATGAACGAATGGCTTTCGCTGGTGGCGACCATGCGCGACAGGTCCGACCTTCTGTTGCAAAACCTAAGCGCCGAGGTAGACAGGCTTTCGGAAAGAGTTACCGCGGCCCTCGAAGAAAGCGGCAAAAGGACGAACCAGCTCCTGGATCTCACCGACAATATAATCAACGCCCAGAAAATCATAAACGACATAACCGATAAGATAAATCTCCTTTCCCTTAATGCGGCGATCGAGGCGGCCCGGGCCGGTGAGGCCGGAAGGGGCTTTGCTGTAGTGGCCCAGGAAATCGGCAAATTGGCGGACATGGCCCAATCCAGCGTAAACGAAATACAGAGCGTCAACTCGCTCATTCAAAGCGAGATTCGGCTGGTCTACGAACAGAACCTTAAAACTAACCGTATCATTGACGAAACCAACCGTTCAATAAGGGATGAGATTACCTCAATGAAATCCGAACTTTCGGAAATCCCTGGACAGCTCATCAAATCGACAGATAAAATGTCCATATCCATCCAGGAGATGGCGTCGCGCACGGAGGAGAGGGCTGCCACGGTGGAGGAGATATCATCCACGGCCGCGGCGATAAGCGAAAACAGCAAGGGCGTTATATTGAAAATAGAAGAGAACAGCTTTTAATATTTCCTGTGCGGGTTTTCCATCTTTAAGGGCTTTGCATCCAAAAAGCTCCGGAATAGAATGATGGCCGGCAGGAGGGACCGGTGCGGAAATTTTACCGGATCAGCTCAAAACAGATAATCCCCGCCGATCCTCCCATCAAAGCCGCTTACCTCGATCCGCTCTATGAATCCATAGAACGCGAGGCGGCGCGGGTTCTCCATCAGCGCCCGCATATAGGCGCGCGCCTCGGCCTCGTCCTCCGTGTCGAGGAGGACGCGCACGGTGCCGTCCGAAAGATTTGTGGCGGAACCCCCAAGGCCCATCATCCTGCCGTAAAGGCCGCAGTAATGCCGGCAGGCCACGCCCTGCACTTTTCCCCTCAGTATGAGCTCCATGGGCATCTTCCAAACAACCCCCTGCCCTTGTGTTGTTCGGGCGGCGCGAGTTCGCCGCCCGCATCTAATCATAGTACAGGGGCGAGCGCCGATTCAAGGATTTTTGCGGCCTTTTTTAAGACCAGGCTACGGCGAATGCGGTTGAGCCCGGAAGCCGTCAAGTGAAGCTTATCCCTTCGAGTCCTCGCATCTCCGGCTCGCGGCCCTGCAGCAGAACGACGTTGCGCCGCATCTCCTCCAGCGGCTCCGGAAAGTCGGTGTTATAATGCAGACCCCGGCTCTCAAGCCGCGTCATCGCTCCCCTTATGATGAGCTTGGCCACAGTGGCGAGATTGCGAAGCTCCACCATCTGCGGATGGATTGTGGTTCGCCGATAATAGTCCTTTATCTCCTCGTTAAGCAGGTGTATCCGACGCCATGCGCGCTGCAGGCGAAGGTTAGAGCGGACTATTCCTACGTAGTCCCACATCAACCTTTTTACGTCCTCCATGTTGTGCTGGATGAGTATCCACTCCTCCAGGTCGAAGGTCCCCTCCTTGTTCCATCCGGGAAACTCCGGACGCTCAACCCGGTCCAGTCCCCTTTCATAGGTGCGGGCCAGATGTTCGAAGGCGAGGTGCGAGAACACCACGCCCTCCAGAAGCGAGTTGCTTGCCAGCCGGTTCGCGCCGTGCACGCCGGTGCACGCCGACTCGCCCGAAACGTAAAGCCGGTGAATGGAGGTGCGGCCCATTAGGTCCGATACGATCCCGCCGCAAAGATAGTGCGCCGCCGGCACCACAGGGATGGGCTGGGTTGCCATGTCGATGCCGCGCTTGAGGCAGTGGGAGTATATGTAGGGAAAGCGCTTCATGAGGAAGTCGCCGTCCCTGGCCGAGATGTCCAGATAGACGCAGCGCTCGCCGCTCTTTTTAAGCTCCATGTCGATGGCGCGCGCAACTATGTCACGCGGCGCGAGTTCTTTCAGGGGGTGCACCCCCTCCATGAACCGCTCGCCGCGAGCGTTCAGCAATATGGCGCCCTCGCCCCGCACGGCCTCGCTTATCAGAAAGCTCCTGCCCTGCTGTTTCTCCACGTAAAACGTTGTGGGATGGAACTGCATGAACTCCATGTCGGCTATAAGCGCTCCCGCCCGGTATGCCATCGCGATTCCGTCGCCCGTGGCGATTTCGGGATTGGTGGTGTGCTGGTACACCTGCCCGGCGCCGCCGGATGCCAGAAGCGTGACGGCGGCGTTGAAGGTGTGCACGTCTCCTGTGGAATTTTCGATGATATAGGCGCCGTAACAGCTTACACCCCCGGGCGCACCTCGCTGAAGCTGGTGCTCGGTGAGGAGGTCGACCGCCGTGTGGTTCTCGAACACCGTTATGCGCGGATTTTCCGAAATCCTGCGTAGAAGCGCCATCTCTATCTCGCGCCCCGTGAGGTCCGTGGCGTGGACTATCCTGTTTTGCGAGTGCCCCCCCTCGCGCCCCAGGTCCAGCACATCGTTCCCCGAACTGTCCCGCACCGTGGAAAAGCGCGTTCCCCATTCCATGAGTTCGCGCACGCGCTCGGGCCCGTTTTCCACCAGCACCTCGACCGCCCTGCGATTGCACAGGCCGGCCCCGGCCTTAAGGGTGTCCTCCACGTGCTCCTCGAAGCTGTCGCCGGGCGCGATCACCGAGGCGATGCCCCCCTGCGCGTAGTTGGTGTTCGAATCGAAGTCCTTTTTTTTGGTGACGATATTGACTGTGCCCAGCTCCGATGCCTTTATCGCGAAGGTCAGGCCTGCAATGCCGCTCCCTATTACCAGAAAGTCCGAATGATAGTTTTTAGAATTCATCGTGCCTCCTCATCTCCGCGCCAGCGCGTCGAAACCGGCGCGGATGCTTTCGGCCACTTTTTTTACGGACTCCCCGCGCAGGCGGGCAAAGAACTCATAGGTATGTACCACCATGGCCGGGCTGTTCGGCCTGCCCCTGTGAGGAACGGGCGTGAGAAAGGGGGCGTCGGTCTCTAAAAGGACCCGGTCCAGCGGAACATAGGCGGCGGCCTCGTGCAGTTCCGCGGCCTTCTTATAGGTGAGGTTCCCGGCGAAGGATATGTAAAATCCCAGATCCAGCACCCGCTTCGCCGCCTCTGCGTTACCCGAGAAACAATGCATCACGCCCGCCGGGGCCCTGGCCGCTTCGAGCACGCCTATGGTATCGTCCATCGCGTCGCGCGAATGCACTATTAGGGGAAGGCCCAGGTTTTTAGCGAGGCCCGCCTGGTACTCGAAGGAGCAAAGCTGCTCTTCACGGGGCCTGCGCATGCGGTAATAGTCGAGGCCCGTTTCGCCAATGCCGAAGAGGAGGTCCCGTTCAGGCGAATCCATCACCGATCGCGCGAAATCCGAAAGGTAGATGAGGTCGTTATTGTCGGCCTTCGTCGACGGATGGATGCCCAGCGTAAAGAGGACGCCGGCCGAGCGGTTCTCCCCGGCGAAATCCCTGGCCCAGGCGAAGCCCGAGGGCTCTATGGCCACCTGCACGGCCCTGGCCACGCCCTCGCGCGCCATGCCGCCGAGGAGCGAGGCGGCGCTCATCCCCTCCTCAATACACAGGTCAAAATGCGCGTGAGAATCGACGTAGTTCATCGGCGTCCCCCCGAAAAGGCCGCGCCCAGAATAGCCGCCGCCGGC
>MVZN01000085.1 GCA_002069125.1 Spirochaetes bacterium ADurb.BinA120 | reverse complement strand
ACAATGCCGTGTAACGTCAAAGCATACCCGACGCCGTGCACCCCAAGCTTCAAATGCGCGGTGTGCCGCAGGCCGAGGAGCGCAGCGACGAAGCGGGTATGCTTAGTTGTCCGCTGTTTTGCCCCTCAAGCAACAGGATTAATAATTTTCAATCCTTCCTTTTTACCTGCTTTTACAAGTTTAGAATCACAAACAATAAAGTAGTCAATTTCGTCTTTTAATAATAACGCAGTACCAAGTTGGATAGAATCAAGAGTTTTAAGCTGATATTTATCAATAAGTAATTTTGCATTTGAAGTTATTAAATTATCAAATATAATATGCGTAAAATATGGATAATCAATATCAAATTCATTTAATAATGTTTTATAATCAGTGTCGGATATAGCTTTTTCGATCAAAAGACGCTTAAACGTGGAGTAGGCTTCAATTTCTGTAATAACTGAGACAATGATAGTGTCAGCCTTATCCATTAGTTCATCAACTTTTTTGGAACCCTCTTCGATAACATATCTCTTTATAAGAGCTGATGTATCAAAGAATAAAGTCATTTCTCGGTTCTTTCCTGCATTATATAATCAAGAGTATTTTTTGAGTTTTTAAGCTTTACCTTTATTGTTTCTCGCTTCCAGCCGGAAAATGATTCATTAAAAGGAACAATTTTTGCAATAGGCTTTCCCTTTCGAATAATAACGAAAGAGCTACCATGTTCGACTTTATCGAAGTATTCTTTTGAATGATTGCGAAAGTCAGTAAATTTTAAATAATTCATGGTATAACCACCTAAATGTCATAATAATGACATAATAGTATCAATAATTTAGAAAGTCAATATTTTTTCAGATTAGAGGGGCAAAATGGCGGACAGCTCCGAACTACAGCCAGTGCCAGGGGAAGGACGACGGTCCTTTCGCCGCCTTTTTGACGCCAAAAAGATTCCCGCCTTTAGCTGACTGAAAACCTTTCTTTTAGCTTGTTTTAAATCCGAATTTCTATTGACATAAAACGCATGCCAATATATACTACTAATATTATAGTTTTACTATAATATAGTTATGGTGTGAAGCGACGGCTATGCGTACGACGTTGCGGCCGCGCTTAGGAGGCCACATGTCCCGCCTGTATAACGACATCACCGAAACCATCGGAAACACGCCGCTGGTACGGCTAAGCAGGATTGCCGGCGACACGCCGGGCGCCGTAGCCATTAAGCTCGAATCCTTCAATCCTCTCTCGAGCGTAAAGGACCGCATCGGCGCGGCGATGATAGCAGACGCCGAAAAGAGGGGCCTTTTGAAAAAGGGCGCCACCATCATCGAGCCGACCAGCGGCAACACAGGAATCGCTCTTGCCTTCGTCGCCGCGGCAAAAGGCTACCGGCTAATCCTCACCATGCCCGATACCATGAGCCTGGAACGCAGGCAGCTTCTCAAAATCCTCGGGGCCGAGCTCGTCCTCACCCCGGGCGCTGAGGGAATGAAGGGCGCCATACGCAAGGCCGAGGGGCTCGCGGACTCCATCCCCGGCTCTTTCATGCCGCAGCAGTTCAACAATCCGGCCAACCCCGGCATACACCGGACCACCACGGCCGAGGAGATCTGGCGCGACACCGATGGCGCGGTGGATATCCTCGTCTCGGCGGTAGGTACCGGCGGCACCATTACAGGCGTCTCCGAGGCCCTCAAAAAAAGAAAGCCCTCCTTCCAAACCATAGCGGTAGAGCCCGAAGGATCGCCCGTTCTCTCGGGCGGCGAGCCCGGAGCGCACCGCATCCAGGGAATCGGGGCGGGTTTCGTTCCGGAGGTGCTAAGGAGGGAGCTCATAGACGAGGTTATCACCGTAACGGAGGAGGACGCGGGCGAAACGGCGAGGAGGCTCGCCCGCGAGGAGGGGATTCTCGCCGGCATCTCAACGGGAGCGAACGTGTGGGCTGCCATACAGGTCGCGCGGCGCGCCGAGAACAGGGGAAAGCTCGTGGTCACCATTGGCTGCGACACCGGCGAGCGCTACCTCTCCACGTGGTTCTTCCAGGAGGGGACGTGATGCCCGGACTCGCCTGGACATGACGAGGAAAGCATGAACGAAAAGCTCGACCGCCTCAGAGGCATTCTTCGCGGGATGGACGGCGCTCTCGTCGCCTTTTCCGGCGGGGTCGACAGCACCCTTCTCCTCGCCCTCGCCCGTAACGAGCTCCACCCCCGGCTGCTCGCCGTAACCGTCCGCTCGGCCGTGCATCCCAAGCGCGAGACGGAACTCGCCCGCTCCATCGCCACCGGCCTGGGCGTGGAACATCTAATTATCGATACCGACGAGCTCGCCGACGAGCGCTTCGCCTCCAATCCGCCGGAGCGCTGCTACTGGTGCAAGCGCGCCTATATGGAAAAACTGATCGCGCTTGCCGGCGAACGCGGCCTTGCCCAGGTAGTGGACGGATCGAACCTCGACGACCAGGCCGACTACCGGCCGGGGGAGCGGGCCGTCCGCGAGCTCGGCGCGCGAAGCCCGCTTCGGGAGGCCGGCCTCGGCAAGGCCGAAATACGCCTCCTCGCCCGCTCCATGGCGCTACCCAACTGGGACCGGCCGGCGCGGGCATGCCTGGCCACGCGCTTCCCCTACGGTACGCGCATAACGGACGACCGGCTTGCGATGGTCGAGCGCGCGGAGGAAACGCTCGCGGACCTGGGGCTTTCGCAGTTCCGTGTCCGATACCACGGCGATCTTGCCCGTATCGAGGCGCTCGGGGAGGAGGCCCGAATCGTCCTCGACGAAACGAACGCCGCGGAAATCGCCGCAAGCTTCCGTAAGATCGGCTTCCGCTACGCGACCCTCGACATCCGGGGATATCGCACCGGTAGCCTTAACGAGGACATCGAGCCATGAAGCTCTCCACGCGCTCCCGCTACGGCCTCAGGTTGTTGTATCGACTCGCGCTCAATTACGAGCGCGGGCCCGTACAGCTCTCGGACATCGCACAAAAGGAGGACATCTCCGAGAAGTACCTGGGCCAGATCATCATCCAGCTCCGCTCCTCGGGAATCGTGGGCTCGGTCCGGGGCCCCCAGGGCGGCTATTATCTCACACGACACCCGGCGCAGGTCACCGTTATGGAGGCGCTAACGGTGCTCGAGGGCTCGCTCCACCCCGTCGAGTGCGTCGAAACCGGGCGCTGTGGACGCGCCGGCGAATGCGGCACCAGATGGATCTGGGAGATGCTGAACCAAAGGATCACCGAAACCCTCACGGGCATAACCTTGGAGGACATGATAGATTGGCGCGGAAGGGAAACAGGCGCCGCAACGTATATAATTTAGGACCACGATACGTATTAAGACGAAAGTATGAGAACACCAAACCGGCGGAGGAGACGATGAAAGGACCACAAATCGAAAAGGCGGGATTCGAAACCAGGGCGCTGCACGCGGGACAGACGGTGGACGAGACCATGTCGCGCGCGGTCCCCATACACAGAACGAGCTCGTATCTATTTAAAAGCACAGAGCACGCCGCCAATCTCTTCGGCCTTAAAGAGGCGGGCAATATCTACACGCGCATAATGAACCCGACGCACGACGTGCTGGAGAGGCGCATGGCCTCGCTCGAGGGAGGGGCGGCGGCGGTTGCCGTGGCCTCGGGTACGGCGGCCATCTACTATTCCATCATCAACATCGCCTCGGCCGGAGACGAAATAGTCTCCGCCAACAATCTCTACGGCGGAACCTTCACCATGTTTAACGACATCCTTCCGGGTTTCAACATCAAGGTGAATTTCGTCGACCCGCGCGAGCCCAAGAATTTCGAAAAGGCCATTACAAAAAAGACCAGGGCCATCTTCTTCGAAACGATCGGAAACCCCGCGCTGGATTTCGCCGACATAGGGGCGATAGCCGAAATCGCGCGCAGGCGCCATCTGCCGCTCATCGCCGACTCGACCTTCACGCCCCCGTCCATGCTCAGGCCGATAGAGCACGGCGCGGACATAGTGGTTCACTCGCTCACCAAATGGATAGGAGGCCACGGCACCGCCATAGGCGGCATAGTTGTGGATTCCGGAAAATTCGACTGGACCGACCCTAAGTTCGGGCTCTACAACGAGCCGGAGCCGAGCTACCACGGCCTTCGCTACGCCCACGATCTCGGCGAAATGAACCCCGTGGCATTCGCCCTGCGCCTTCGCACGGTGCCGCTCCGAAACCTCGGCGCCTCCATCTCGCCCGATAACGCCTGGATTTTTTTGCAGGGGCTCGAGACCCTGGCGCTACGCATGGAGCGTCATTCGCAAAACGCCATGGAGGTCGCCGGGTTCCTCAGGCAGCACCCAAAGGTTACCTGGGTGAGATACCCCGGCCTTCCGGACGACCCGACACATCCCGTAGCGAAAAAATATTTAAAGAACGGCTTTGGCGGGATGGTGGTCTTCGGCATCCGTGGAGGGAAGGCCGAAGGGCAGCGCTTTATCGAAAACCTGGAACTCTTCTCGCACCTTGCAAACGTCGGCGACGCCAAGAGTCTGGCGATACACTCGGCCACAACGACGCACAGCCAGCTCTCCGAGGAGGACCGCTTGAGGGGGGGCATAAGGCCCGACCTCATCCGCCTCTCCATAGGGATAGAGACGGTCGACGATATCATCGAGGACCTCAATCAGGCGCTCGTAAAGGCGTGCGATGTCTGCTGAAGCCCGGCGCGAATACCGCGCGGCGATGACGGACCGAACGGCGCTCATGCTGGGCACGGAGGCCCTCCGGCGGCTGGAGGAGGCGCGCGTCATCGTGGTGGGCCTGGGGGGAGTGGGAAGCTGGTGCGCCGAGGCCCTGGTGCGGACCGGAATCGGGCATTTGAGCATTGTCGATTACGACCGTGTTTCCGCGAGCAACCTCAATCGACAGGCGCAGGCCTTCTCGACTAGCATCGGAAGGCCCAAGGCGGAGGCTCTTGCCGCGCGCCTGAGGGAGATCGACCCATACACCGACATCGCCAGCCTGGATACGCGCTTTACTGCGGCAAGCGCGAACGAATTCGCCCTGGGCTCCTACGACTGCGTTGTCGACGCAATCGACGACGTGGACGACAAGATCGCGCTTATCGCCTCGGCCCTCGCTTCGGGCGCGGGGCTTTACTCGTCCATGGGTGCGGCCTGGCGCAGGGACCCCACCCGCGTTCGCACCGCGCCCCTTTCGAAAACTCAGGGCTGCCCGCTCGCCCGCGCGGTGCGCCGCAGGCTTAAAACGAAAGGCATCCCGTCCGAATTCCTCTGTGTTTATAGCGACGAGCCGTCACCGGTTTTTGCGGACAGGCGGAGGGCGGACTTAGCCTCAGGAGACAAACGCGCCAACGGCTCCCTGGTACAGGTAACGGCGGTCTTCGGCCTCGCCCTCGCCGCGCTTGTGGTAAACCGAATAGCAGGCGATAATTTCATGTAAGGAGAGAGCCCCACGGAGATAAACCGATAAGCCGCGTACCGGACGAGGCCAAAAGCCATGGCCGTCCGATAAACGGCCGTTGCGATAAATTGACGACGAGCAGGATTTTTATAAATTATAAACAAACCGGCTTGGCCCGCGAAGCATCACCCATTCGCTCGATACACCGGCCCCCGGGAATGCCGTATGACCGGCAAGGTGTGGAAATAATAGAAAAAATTTGAATCCCCGGCATGGGCATGTATATTATATACTACTTATATGGTAGTATATGAATGCTCGCAGATGGGCCTGCCCGACCGCGGGCATTCGAATGACAAAGCGGCAAGGCGGCCGTAAATCCTATCCAACCCGTCTTCTCCCGCTATATTGTCTACTATCGAGGAGGAACGAGAATGAAAAGAACCATCACCGCATCGATACTCGTTTTAGGCGTCGCGCTTGCGGGCTCTCTCTACGCCCAGAAGGCGGTCCCGAAGGGAAATGCGCAGGGGAAGCCTCAAACCGTCTGCCCGGTGCTGGGCAACGAGATCGATAAGGATGTCCATGTGGATTACAAGGGAAAGCGCATATATTTCTGCTGCGCCGCCTGCATCGAGGACTTCAACAAGGCCCCGGAGAAGTACATGGAGCAAATGAGGAGGGCGGGAGTCGTATTGGAGAACTCGCCGAAGAGCCCGGATGCGCATCCGCACAGGGGGCACGGGGAGCACAGGCGCTGAAAATCCCCGCCTGAAGCGGGGCCTGTCCTCGAGCCAAAGCCAATGAGGCAGAGGTGGCCTGAGGCGGGGAATGGCCGAACATGGCGCAATAGGAGGAGGCCGCCGACATGAGACGCGTTATTAAATCCTTGCATGAACGCTTGCGGTTTGAAGGCGGCACGTCGGCAGCCGTATCAAGGGCGCAATACTTGGCCGCATGGACGATTCTTTTCATTTTGGCATCCATTCACCCGGCCCTATCCGAAGGCCCCATGAGGCTCCCCGAGCTCGAGTCCTTTGCCCTTAGCAACAACCCGCGCCTTAAGGCCATGCGGTACGAGGCCGCCATGGCGCATAAAAGAATCGGCCCCGCAGCCGCCCTTGACGACCCTCGCGTAAGGCTCGGGGCGAACAGCCTTCCGGCCGCCGACCCCAACTTCCGCGACTCGGACATGACGAGCAAGGAGATCGGAGTCTCTCAGATGGTCCCGCTCGGCGGAAAGCTTTCGGCACGGGAGAACATCGCCGAAATCGAATACCGGCAGGCGCGTGAAAGGCTGCGCGGAGAGAGGCTTGCCCTCATCGAGGCGCTTCGCTCCTCCGCTTACGAGCTTGCCTATGTGCGGGGATCGATCCTGATCCTTAACGACATCAGGGCGCAGATAAGGCTGATCATCGACGGGGAGGTGGCCGCAAGCAAATCGGGGACGGGAAGCCTAACCGGCGTCATCAAGGCCAACCTGGAATATTCCATGATGGATGAGGAGCTCATCGCCCTCGCGCAGAGAGAGACGGAGCTTCGGGAGAGAATTCGCTACCTCGCCGGGGGCGATGTCGAAGCCGCGACAGAAGGGCTTCTGTCTCCGACCTTCGTCCGGCCCCCGGGGGATGGGCTCGAGGCCGAGATCCTCGAATCGAACCCGGAGCTAACCATAATGCGCCTCGGCCACGGCCGCGCCGCCGGAGTCGAGAGCCTGAGGCGTAGCGAGCTCGTTCCGGACGTGGAGTTTGGCCTTTCGTACATGCAGCGCGACAGCGGCCCAATGGGAAGGCGCGATGACATGGTCTCCGCCATGGCCTCGTTTAACCTGCCGCTTTTTTATTCATCCAAAAATTCTCCGATGATTGACGAGGCAAAATTAGGCCGCGACTCGGCCGCAAGCCTATACGACGACCGACGAAACGATATCCTCGCGCGGGCGCGCACGCTTGTGGATTCGCTCGTCCGACGGGAGGCCCTGTACAGGCTCTATACCGACCGTATCATTCCCCAGAGCTCGCTCGCGCTCGAGGCGGCGCTCGCGCGCTACCGCACCGGCTCGGTCGAGTTCATGCCCGTCATCGACACGCTGCGCATGCTTCTGCGCTATCGCAGGGAGGCGCTCGGGGCGCTGAAGGAATACCACACCGCCATCGCATCCATCGAAGCCCTATCGGGAAAGGAGGCAGTTAGATGAAACGCCGGCGCATAGTCATAACAAGCCTTGCCGTTATCGCCTCGGCCGCCATAGCTTATATGTATTTTGGGACATCTATCTTCCACGATCAGGCAGCGGTAAACGCGGTCCAGTACACCTGTCCCATGCACCCTCAAATAGTAAGCGACCATCCGGGGCAATGCCCCATCTGCGGAATGAAGCTCGTTCCGATTAAATCGGGCCAGGATGAGGCCGCGGAAAACAGGGATGCGCATGTGCAACACGATGCCGACGGCGTCCCCGGGCTTGCATCGATAACAATTTCAGAGGCCTCGCGCGAAATGCTCAGGCTTGGCTTCGACCGCGCGCAGAGGCGCATAATACGGAAGGAGATCCGCGCTTCGGCGCGCATAGTACCGGACGAGACGCGGCTCTACAGGGTGACGGTTAAATCCGGCGGCTGGGTCGAGCGGCTCAACGTCAACCAGACTGGCCAGTTCGTGCGGCGCGGCCAGGCGCTTCTGTCCATCTACAGCCCCGAGATCCTCGCGGCAGAGCAGGAATATCTCTCCACCCTTAAGGCCTCCGAACAGGCGGCCGGCATGTCCGATGAAACGCTCAGCGCGAGCATAGACGAGGTGCGAAGGGCCGCGCGCGAGCGCCTGCGCCTTCTCGACTTTACCGACGCGCAGATCGCGCGCCTCGAAAGGGAGCGCAAGTACGAGCGAAGCATAGCCCTGTACGCCCCGGCCACCGGCTACGTGATCGAAAAGACGGTATTGCCCGGACAGAAGATCGACGGAAACGACCCCCTCATGACCATCGCCGACCTATCGCACGTGTGGGCCGAGGCCGAGGTCTTCGAGTCCGATCTGCCCTATATAAAAACCGGCATGCCGGTCGAAATGGGTCTGTCGTACTGGCCGGGGAAGGTCTTCCGGGGACGCGTCGGCTTCATCTACCCGTCTCTCTCCGAGGAGACGCGTACGCTAAGGGTTCGGATGGATATAGCCAACCCGGGCCTCGAGCTCAAGATAGGCATGTTCGCTGACGCCCGCATCGTTTACAGCCCCGGCAAACGCCTCGCCGTGCCAGAGGGCGCCGTTATGCGCACGGGGGTGGCCGACTATGTCTTCGTTGATGAGGGTGACGGGCGCATCTCCCCGCGCCCGGTCGGCCTCGGCGTTCACGGCAGCGACGGCTACTTCGAGATTATACGGGGCCTCTCGGAGGGAGAGCGAGTGGTCAGCTCGGCTAATTTTCTGGTGGATTCGGAGTCCTCGCTAAGGGCGGCCTTCAGCTCCGTGAGGAGCATGGGTGCGCCGGAGGACAAAAAATCCGGGGAGCGCCCGCATTGATCGGAAAGCTCATACATTTCTCGGCGCACAACAGGCTTCTAATCATCTTCGTGGTGGCCGCGGCGATCGTTTATTCAGTCCATGCCATGAAGAACATCCCGCTCGACGCCATACCAGACCTTAGCGACACGCAGGTCATCATCTACTCGCGCTGGGACCGAAGCCCGGATATCATCGAGGACCAGCTTACATACCCTATCATCTCCTCGCTCCTCGGCGCCCCCAAGGTAAAGACCATCCGCGGGTTTTCGGACTTTGGATTCTCGTACGTTTACGTAATCTTCGAGGACGGCACCGACCTTTACTGGGCGCGAAGCCGCGTTATCGAATACCTCTCCAAAATCCAGGGCTCGCTCCCGCCCGGCGTAAAGACCGAGCTTGGGCCCGACGCGACGGGCGTGGGTTGGGTCTATCAGTACGCGCTTGTGGACAAAAAGGGCCGCCATGACCCCTCGAAGATACGGGCCTACCAGGACTGGTATCTGCGCCTCGCCCTTCAGAGCGTACAGGGCGTGGCCGAGGTCGCCTCCATAGGCGGCTTTGAAAAACAATACCAGGTGATAGTCGACCCCAACAGGCTACAGAGCTTCGGCGTATCGCTAATGGAGGTGATGGAGGCAATCAGAAACAACAACAACGAGGCGGGAGGAAGGCTCGTTGAATTCAGCGGCCGCGAGTTCATGGTGCGCGCCAGGGGCTATGTGAAGAGCGCGGACGAGCTCTCTCGCGTGGCCGTAAAGGCCTCCGCGGGCGGAACGCCGGTCCTTTTGGGGAGCGTGGCCACGGTCACTATGGGGCCGCAGCTCAGACGCGGCGTGGCCGATTACAATGGCATGGGCGACACGGTAGGCGGGATCGTCGTTATCCGTCATAAGGAGAACGCTCTCAACGTCATCGAACGCGTAAAGCAAAAGATCGAGGAGATGAATCCGTCCTTCCCGGAGGGCGTGGAGCTCGTTACGGTGTACGACCGCTCGGACCTCATCCTCAGGTCGATCGACACGCTTAAAAAAGAGCTCGTCATGGAGATGATAATCGTCTCGCTCGTCATACTCCTCTTCCTCTGGCACATCCCTTCGGCGTTGGTGCCCATCATCACGATTCCGGTCGCGGTGGTGCTGGCATTCATCCCCATGTATCACGCAGGCATCACCTCCAACATCATGAGCCTGTCGGGCATAGCCATCTCGATCGGCGTCCTGGTGGACGGCGCGATCGTCGAGGTGGAGAACGCCTACAAGAAGATCGAGCTGTGGATTGAAAACGGGAGGAAGGGCGATTT
>MVZN01000084.1 GCA_002069125.1 Spirochaetes bacterium ADurb.BinA120 | reverse complement strand
GAAGCATGATCGTTATAATTTTAGAACAATCTCTACAAGCTGGTCCGCTCCGTTCTTGTCGAAATAATACTCCTGGCACTCTTGCACGCGTCGGGCCTGGTCGCCGAAGATGGATTCTGTCGCTTCAAACACGGCCTCCTTGTCGAAAAATATCGCCTCCCAGAACTGGTTGTACCCGGCGCCGCACACCATAAAATCAAAGGCGTTGAAGTAGTCGACGGCAGGGAAGAGTCCTCCCTTGTAATTTGTGGAATACACCATGCGGTAAAAATCCTCGAGGTGTGAGTATTTCTTTTGGGCACGTCTGAAGTCGCCTGGATGCCCGTTAAACGCGAAGAGGCAATTCTGGCGCCCCTCGTCCAGCCCGAGTTTTTTTAACGCATCCTCTCTTGAAAGTATCTCGTCCCTGTTTCGTATTACGATCGGGTTTATTTGCTGCATTGGGACCATGCTTTCGAAGGGCTCGGTGGCGAGCACCAGGTCGAAGCGCGAGGGGTCGAAATCGAGCCTTCCGCCCGGAAGGGGAATTGAAAAGAACTTTTCATGTACATACCTGCATATCAACAATTTTTTGCATGGCAGTTCTTTGGAGAAGTGATGGATTGGAAACCATAATAAATCGACAATCATAACGTCCGGTGCGAGCTCTTTAAGTTTTTTAAACAGCTCCGACGAGGGATAATTTTCGGGCGAGAGGGCGTTTTCGTCCTCGGCCGGAATTTCGACGTGGTTAAAGCCGTCGGCAAGCCTGGCAAACGGCGAGCTGGAAAGGATGGTGAATTCCCTGTCCATGCCCTTTCGCCTGAGCGCGTTGCCGATCGCTATACCGGTCACCACGCGTCCCGAACCCGTTATGCCGGATGTATAATATACGATTTTCACGGGCTTCCTCCCGAATTTTTCTTTCTACGGCACGGGACCTGCCGGGTCAAGCATGAATCCCGCCACGCCCGGGCGCCGGTTTCGCCTCCCTTGCCGTGATGGGCGATCTTCCGGCGGAAAAAATAAAATTGTCGGAAAAAATGCTTGCCGGAAGTCCCGAACATGTAATACGCTAATGGTTAAGATATTTGCATGGCCAAAAAAATATCGTCGCGGGAAGACCGGGCGGCCTTCGCCGCAGTCACCAAAAGACGGCAGGTTTATTAAGCAAATGTCTATCGGGATTCCCGCGCCACTGCCGGTCCGGATCTCGAAACGGCGATCGCTGAAGGGAAGTCCTAAATCTGGTCGCCGATCAGTTTGGCGCGAAAGTCTCTTAAATTCAATAGACTTGTTGCATAACTGGAAAGGAGAGCCCTGTTTCCCCCGCCTACGGCGGGGGAAAGAGCGATCATTCCGGGTTTGGCAAAAACTCTAATATTTATCGGCCATGTCGGCCGCCGTGCTTCAATAGGACACATTACACACGATCATATGGGAGGTTTTTAATGAAAAAGTACCCCGAGATCTCGATCGCCGCGGTATTTCAGAACAACGCGCAGCGTCTCGCCGGAAAGGCATATGCCGCGTATTACATGGACGGAAAGTTCAACGACATATCGTGGACGAAAATGAACGGGATGGTGCACAACCTGGCCTATTACCTGATTTCCAAGGGAATTGAAAAGGGAGACAAGATCGGCATCTTCTCGCCCAACAGGTACGAATGGCACCTGGCGGCCCTCGCCATCCACTCCATTGGGGCCGTGGACGTTCCCATCTACGCCACAAACTCGGCGCAGGAGGCCGAGTACATACTCGAGAATTCGGATTCCAAACTCTGCCTTGTCGGAACCAAGGACCACCTGGACAAGGTGCTACAGGTGCAAGACAGGCTGCCGCTCATGTCCGGGATTGTCGCCTTCGACGAGCCGGTAATGCGGATCGAGGGGGTCATAAGCCTGAAGGACGCCCTGGCGGCCGGAAAGGCCCGGCCCGACGCGGCGGCCTTCGACCAGCGGCTTAACGCGCTTCAGCCGAACGATCTGGCGACGCTCATCTATACCTCGGGGACCACGGGGAACCCCAAGGGAGTCATGCTCACCCATAACAATTTCTATTCGAACGTGGACAACACGCTTTTCGAGATGAAGGACCGCAAAACCGGAAAGCCGCTCCTCACCGAAAGCGATCTTTTTCTCTCCTTCCTGCCGCTGTCGCATTCGCTGGAACGCACCGCGGGTTTCCACGGGGCGGTGTATGCCGGAGCGAAGACGGCATTCGCGCGCGACATCAGCACCATCCTCGAGGACTTCGCCATGGTGAGGCCGAGCATCATCATCAGCGTTCCCCGCATTTACGAAAAGGTCCACGCCGGCATCCTCGGCAAGCTAAGCTTTGCCCCGCCCGCAAAGCGGAAGATCTTCGCCTTCGCCTCGGCTCAGGCGGCGAAAAACCTCAACCGCGTGTGCCGCGATCTACCGGTACGAAGCATTAAGTACAAAATTGCCAACAAGCTCGTTTTCTCCAAGCTTAAGGCCACGCTCGGTATGGACCGCCTGCGCTACGCCATCTCGGGCGGTGCGCCTCTCTCGGTGGGGGACGCCGAGTTCTTCATCGGAATGGGTATGAAAATACTGGAAGGCTTCGGCCTTACCGAGACCTCGCCCATAACGCATTTCAACCGGCCCTGGTCCATAAAGCCGGGAACGGTGGGGCACGCCATCCGCGGGACCGAAACCAGAATTGCCGACGACGGCGAGCTCCTCATACGCGGACCCCAGGTAATGGCCGGCTATTACAAGAACGAGGCGGCGACCAGGGAGGTCTTTACCGACGACGGTTTCTTCCGTACGGGCGACATCGGGTTGATCGACGAGGACGGCTGTCTGAAGATAACCGGCCGTATAAAGGACATCATCGTGACCGCCGGCGGAAAGAATATCTCGCCTCAGAACATCGAAAACAGCATAAAGGACAGCCGCTTTATTGAACAGGTTGCGATTATCGGGGACAGGCGCAAGTTCCTGTCGGCCCTGGTGGTGCCGTCGTTCCCGGACATGGAGGCATGGGCCGCGCAGCAGGGTATAAGCTTCAACACGACGACGGACCTCCTCACCAACGCGAAGGTGCTGGAGCTTTACCGAAGCGAGATAGACGAGAAGACGGCTCAATTCGCGCGCGTCGAGCAGATCCGCAAGTTCACGCTCATCAAGGCCGAATGGACGCAGCTTACCGGCGAGCTTACGCCCACGCAGAAGATAAAGCGCCGCGTGATCGAGAAGAAATACGCCGCGGAGATCGACGCCATGTACGCCGACGAGACGGGAGATTGATGCCGCCGGAGATGATTTAAAGCGGGCGACGATTGTGATCGTCGCCTGCTTTATAACAAGGCTCTTACCCCAGCTTTTCGAGCGCGGCCTTAATGCGCTCCACGCCCTTGCCGATATTCTCGTCGGAGGTGGCGAACGAGAGACGGATATTGTCGTCGCTTCCGAACTCCACGCCGGGCACAACCGCCACCTGCGCCACTTCCAGCAGGTAGGAGGTCAGGGCGCTCGAAAGGGATGTCCCCTCGTACTTTTTCCTCACATCCTTCCAGGCCCTAAGACCTTCGACCCCCCGTATGTTCGGAAATGCGTAAAACGCGCCCTCGGGCATGAGGCAGGTGATTCCGGGCGCGGAGTTTAGCCCGTCGACTATGAGCCTGCGCCTGCGGTCAAAGGCCTCCACCATGGCCGCGATAACCGACTGGTCGCCCGTCAGCGCGTCGACCGATGCCCACTGCGAGATGGAGGTGGGGTTGGATGTGGACTGGCTCTGCAGTATTTCGACCTTCTTTATCACCTCGGCGTCGCCGGCCATGTAGCCTATGCGCCATCCGGTCATGGAGTAGGCCTTGGATACGCCGTTCAATATGATGGTGTTTTTGTACAGTCCGTTCGACAGCCCGGCGGTATTGGTAAAGCTCCGGCCGTCGTAGACTATGGATTCGTATATGTCGTCCGAGATGATCGCGATGTCGTGTTTTTCGAGGACGGCCGCGAGCCCTTCGAGCTCCTGCCGGGAATAGGTGGCCCCGGTGGGATTGGAGGGCGAGTTGAGGATGACTGCGCGCGTCTTTTTACCGATCGCTTTTTCGAGCAGGGAAGGGGTTATCTTGAAGCCGCTTTCCTCGCCTGTATTTAGAATCACCGGGACGCCGCCGGCCAGTTCGACTATCGGGGGATAGGACACCCAGTACGGCGCGGGAACTATTACCTCGTCTCCGTCATTGAGGAGGACCTGCATCAGGTTGTAAAAGGAATGTTTTCCGCCGCAGTTCACCGTAACCTGGCTTACATCGTATTCGAGGCCGTTATCGCGACGGAATTTCTCCACGATGGCCTTTTTAAGCTCCGGAATTCCACCGGCGGGCGTATACTTGGTCTTGCCAGCGTCGATTGCCCTGATGGCCGCGTTTTTAATATGGGCGGGCGTGTCGAAATCGGGCTCGCCGGATCCGAAGCCTATTACGTCGACGCCCTTTGCCTTGAGAGAGTTGGCCAGGGCGGTAATAGCAAGCGTCGCCGACGGTTTCACCTTGAGAATTCTCCCGGAGAATTGCATAAGCACCCCTGTTTATCGTAATGAAGAGGATGTGAGACTTTATTGAGAGCGGTTTACCGGTGATCGGTGGCATGACGGAGGGTGAGTGACGGTGACGCCGGGCCTTCCCGCCAGACCGGCATGAAAATAGATGCTGGCCCGGAGGTGTCAATCGTTTTTTGGCGTTTTTACAATTCACCATCCCCATAATTTGCGCCAATCGCAAAAAAAGGAATTGCTTAAAAGGCGTAACGCGGATAAGAAAACGCAGGGCGCCGGGTTTCTCCGGACGCCGGGGCCATGCAAGCAATATAAGAGGCAGAACCATGAAAATACGCTTCTGGGGAGTCAGAGGCTCCATCCCGACACCGCCGGCCGATGACGTAATACGCGAAAAGCTCCGCAGGGCGCTCCTCAGGGCGTCGCCCGCGGACATCTCCTCCGAGGAGTCCATAGACCGCTTCATAGATTCCCTGCCGTATTCCATCCGCGGCACCTACGGCGGCAACACGACCTGCCTCGAGGTGCGCACGGCCGATGACGACCTGTTCATCATTGACTGCGGCACCGGCATCCGCCACCTTTCCACCGAGCTCATGAAAGGGGAATTCGGACGGGGCCAGGGGGTCGCCAGCATCCTTCTCACGCACACCCACTGGGACCATATTCAGGGCATCCCGTTTTTCGTGCCCTTCTTCGTCAAAGGAAACCGCTTCCACATCTATTCGCCGTTCAGCGACATCAAGAAGCGCGTCGAGTACCAGCAGGTGTTCACCCATTTTCCCGTAAACCTGGATTCCATGCTGGCCACCAAGGAGTTTTTCGTCATCGAAAAGGAGGCCCCTTTTCATCTCAACGGTATAACCATTCTCAACAAGAGGATGCGGCATCCGGGCGGCGCCTTCGGCTACCGGCTGGAGGAGGACGGAAGGTCGTTTATCTTCACCAGCGACTGCGAATTCAACATCGACGAGATCGACCAGATCGACTCGTACAGGGATTTTTTCTGGAACGCCGACGTGGTGGTCTTCGATACGCAATACACCTTCGAGGAGGCCATCGACAAGATCGACTGGGGGCATTCCTCCGCGTCGATCGCTATCGACATCGCGCTTCGGTTCAACGTCAAGAGGCTCCTGCTTTTTCATCACGAGCCCACCTACAGCGACGAGAAGCTCGAATCGGTGCTCTCCAACGCGCGCACCTATTTGGGCATGAACGCCCGCGGCAGGGCGCTCCTCGACATAGAGATCGCGCGCGAGGGCGTGGTCATCGAGCTCTGAGCGTTCGCGTCAGCGGGAGCCCTGCAGGCGCTCGATGTCCCGGTGCTTGCCGATTACGATCATCACGGCGTTCTCGGGGATGATGTCGTGCGCCGATGGGGCTATCCTGATCGTGTGCCCCTTTTCGCCGATGTCCGCGGCAGTTCCGCCTTCGGGAGGCAGTTTGAGCCCTATCACCTGGCAGCCGAATCGCGTGCTGATCTGCAGGTCTTTAAGCGATTTACCTATAAAGCTCTTCGGCGGGGTAACCTCGATTATGCCGTAATCGTCGGTTATAGGAAGGTAGTCTATGGCGTTCTTCAGCGCGAGCTTGTTCGCAACGCGGATGGCCATGTCCCTTTCGGGGAAGATAACGTCGGTAACGCCGATCAACTTGAGTATTTTCCCATGGTCCTCGGATATCGCGCGCACGATAACGCGCGGGATTCCGATTTCCTTTATATAGAGCGCGATGAGGATGCTTGCCCCCATGTCCTGACCGATGCTGATGACCGCCCCGTCGAAGTCCCGAAGCGCCAGCGATTCCAGCACCTCCTTGTTGGAGGCGTCGCCGATGATGGCGTGGCTTATGAAGTCCCTGGCCCGCTGTACGACCTCGCGGTTGGAGTCCATGCCCAGCACCTCGCAGTCGTTCTCCACGAGCGTGAGCGCAATGTTAAGCCCGAAGTTGCCGAGTCCGATGATAAAAAATTTTTTCATGGCCTACCCTATCATTATGTGCTCTTCGGGATATCCTATGTCCAGCTGTTTTTTCCCGGTCGTAAGAGCGCTTATCAGCGTCAGCGGGCCGAGCCTGCCTGTATACATAACGGCGCATAGCAGGAGTTTCCCCGTGTCGCTGAGGGCGGGAGTGAGCCCGGTGGAAAGCCCGACGGTGCCGAACGCCGAGGTGACCTCGAAGAGAGCCGAAAGGAAGATGTTTTTAACCGCCGGCGTTCCCACGAGAAGCAGCATAAAGGTCGATGTCGAAACGAATATAAGCGCCATGATAAAAAGGGAGGTGCTCTTCTCCACCGTATCAGGGTCCAGCGCTCGCCCCCACAGCACGATCCGGCCGCGCCCGCGGAATTTCATGACCAGCAGAAGCCATACGACCGCCATGGTCGTGGTCTTAACCCCACCCGCGATCGAGCCCGGCGAACCGCCCGTGAACATGAGAAAAATCATCATGAAGAGCGTGGTCTCCCTGAGGGAAGCGATGTCCACGGTGTTGAACCCGGCGGTGCGGCATGTTACCGACTGGAAAAATGAATTGATGATTTTCCCGATCGGGGAGAAGTCCAAAAGCGCGTTGTTCCACTCGAGCGCGGCGAAACCGGCCGTCCCCAGGGCGATAAAGAAGGCGGTAAGGGCGATGACGAGCCTGGTGTGGAGGCTGTACTGGGACAGAAACTTGCGCCGGCGGAAGCGCGTGCGCGAGAGCTCCGAGAGCACCAGAAAGCCCAGTCCGCCGGTAATGATGTTCGCCGCGATGACCAAAAGCACGATCGGATTCTCATTATACCCGACGAGGTTTTCCGTATATGTCGAAAAACCCGCGTTGCAGAAGGCCGACACGGAATGAAACACGGCGTTCCATGCCGCCTCGGGTACGCTCTGTGTCGGGACGAACTGGCTGAAGAGGGCCGCCGCGGAAAAAGTTTCTATGACGAAGGTGTAGAGGACCACCCGGCTTAAAAGCCTTTTTATTGGGAGCCTGTGGATGTCGCTGTAAAACGATTCGAAGGTAAAGCGCCACTTTATGGAGATGCTCCCGCTAAGGGCGGACAGCAGGGCGATGGAAAAGGTCATGATGCCCAGCCCGCCGAACTGGATAAGCAACAGGATGACCGCCTGGCCGAAAAATGTGAAGCGCCCGGCCGTATCGAGGACCGTAAGCCCTGTAACGCATACCGCCGAGGTGGAGGTAAATAGAGCGTCGACGAAGCTTATGCCCTCCGTGGTTGCGAAGGGGATTTTTAAAAGCAGCGCCCCGGAGAGGATGAGCGCGACGAAGCTCAACAGTATTTTGTTGATGGGATGGACCGACGAAGATGTGTTTCGCGGGCTCATTGTATCAAAAAAAGGGTATCGTCCGGCAATACCCCGTTTCTCTGGGCGCTGCAGGGATTGAACCTGCGACCCTCCGCTTGGGTTTTTTTGTGACTCTTAAACGACACCATATACACATTGTTTACGATGTCAATTGATTTTGATGGCGATAATTGGGCTAATGCCCCGACCTCAAAACTGAAGGGCATAATGCCAACAGCTCTCGGCATATCGCACGAGTCTGTCAGATAAAGATGGGCTAAAGACGGCCGTATATTTGTTTCAGTTTATAAAGAAAGGCGTGCCTTTTATGGCGCTTGACTGTATTCTATACAAAAATATGGGAACCTCTAAAAATTATCTTTTTGAATTTCCCATGATTTGTAACTACTGGCACAACCAGGACTTAGGTTTCTCCGCCCGCCGAAGGCGGGCGGAGAAACCTAATTATTAGAGGTTGCCATATTTGATTTTATCATAGACTTCTATACAGAATGCAGGCAACATATGCCTTACTTTGGTACAACTGTGTATTATCCGTCGTGGTCGACACAACCAGTACCGCTGCTAAAAGGCTTTTTGTTAAAATAACTTTCGGGAATATTCCAGCTTGGTTTGTAATCCTTTGTACTCGCTACTATCCCCCCGGTGTCCTCCGCAAACAGGAGGAGTTTTAATAAATAAATTCATCTTCAAGCATTCCCATGCGTATGAGTAAAGTAAAAGAGTGAAGTGTAATGTTTTCCAGGCTTCCATCAAGAAAAAGCCCCTAAACAGTGGCTTTTAAACTGTGACTATACCGTAAGCTATTACGCGTACATCAGTTTTCCGCGCGGTTTCGGAATAGTACGCTTTAGATTCCGCGCGGTTTCGATCCATTCGTCTATGACAATTCCAACATTACGCAGGGCATCCTCGTAGCTTTTGCCGTCGGCAAGGCACCCCGGCAGCTCCGGCACTTCGGCTATGTAGGAGTCGTCTTCGTCGCTCCAATAAATAATCACTTCGTATCTATATTTATTCATGCGTTTCACCCAGCTTGTATTTCAAAATAAGATTTCTAACCTGTTTGACCTGGTACGGTTTAGCCATACCTCCCTTAGGTTGGATATTGATTATCTCGGAAACACCATCCCGATAAAAAATATAATGGCCTCCTTTAATCCGCTCGTTAAAGCCAAGTCGAGCAATCAGAGAGCGCAGTTCGTCAAAGCCGATGTTTTCATCGCTTCTCCCTGACAATATTCTATGCAATAATTTATCAAATTGGGTCATAATTGTCAACATGGCGATAAAAAACTCCGTGTCAACCGGGAAAAGTATTAATAGAGTTGTTGCCTATCTGGCAAAAATGCCATCGCGAGAAGGCCGTAGGCCGACGTGGCGATCTAAAAAAAGCAACAAGTTGCAGGTAAAAACCGGATATTGTATGCGATAGCCACGCCCCGATACGACCAGGGCTCGCAATGTACTCAGTAAAACAACAAGTCTATTTTTTTTTTTGCAGCCTTCCTTACATTCTTTCGTGGGGCGAAAGAGAGCAACCAGAGAAAGCCCCACTCAGGCTCCGCTTGGCTTATCCCGTTTGCTTTTCCTTTAACCTACTTTAGGTCTGGGAAACTAACGCCCCCGGCGCGTTGCGCCACCCCCGGAGGGGGTTTTGCTAATGCCGATGACCTTTCAACTTTGAACTTTTTATTTATATAGCCCGCGGCACATCCGTGCCGCCGGTAAACGGTCTTTTGGGTTTCGAGGGACTTTCGAAGAAAAACTGGAGTGTTCTCTGGGCGCTGCAGGGATTGAACCTGCGACCCTCTGCTTGTAAGGCACTCCGTTAGTCGTAACACGGCATACCATTATTTATAACTACATATCATAATATACACTGTTCAGGTTTTCAGCGTTTTGTCAAGACTTATTTTAGCAAATCATTAAATATCACGACATATCAAAAATCAATATGCTACAAACGGGTGCTACACCATGAAAAAAAGCCCCGGCGGGGAACCGGGGCCAAGGGGTGGGAACGTAAAGCGG
This sequence comes from Spirochaetes bacterium ADurb.BinA120, assembly GCA_002069125.1. GTDB lineage: Bacteria > Spirochaetota > UBA4802 > UBA4802 > UBA5368 > MVZN01. The sequence continues at coordinate 554 of MVZN01000084.1, read as the reverse complement.
GTAATGCTACGCCGGAACCACAAGGTCGCCGAATTCCGCCTGAACGTCGTCGCTGTCAAGGTGCTGTTCGGCCCACTCGAAAGCCTCCTCCCTGGTAAGCGCCCGGATATCGGAACCGCCGGACCACGTGTTTTGCTCGACCTGCCGGGAATATCGGGACCGTGCGCCGCCCTCACCGGCGATGAAATAAGCGCCGTTCGCCGTCTTGTAAAGGGTTTCACTCACATAATCAAAGTCCCCGGGGTGTGAATATGAAGATTCCCCGATTGCCGTTGCTTCTTTGGTGTCGTACAGTTTCCCCTCGATAATGCGCTTCATCGTGTGACCTCCCTTGTCTTGATTCCCAACCGCCGGGAGCGTAACCCCTCGGCGGCGCGGGTACGTCGTGCGGTCTTGTCCGCGAGACGGGACCACCAGGCGTTGAAACCCCGGTCGTCGCCGTACAGCATGAGCCATCGAAGCCTAAAATATCGTTCCGCTCGTTATGCCCTCCATCCGGTCGCCATAGGTATTGAGGATTGTACCGTCGCCATCGACCTCGCACGCGAACAGCA
>MVZN01000083.1 GCA_002069125.1 Spirochaetes bacterium ADurb.BinA120 | reverse complement strand
GATGCGCATCAATTGTTGTTTAAGAAACGACCGAAAACAGTTGCGTATAAGAGCGAGTGACACCATCGAAACCCCCGGTCAAACCGCCGGATAAATTTTTTCGATGGTGGTACGCCTGATCATTTTGGAATATTCCATAATCGAGCTTATTACCGCGCTATAGTCGTCAGAGGGATCGGATTGACGAAAACTATCATTCAGCCTGCCTTCGATTCCGGTTAGCTTGTTCAAAAAAATTGTAAACTCCCCGGAAGAGCCGTAGGCCCCTTTGACAAGATCCCTGTAGGTGGCGCCGGACGATTTCAACAGTCGTATATAATGATCGTACAGAAGGAAAAGAAGCTCCGCATAACAGCTTTTCGTATCGCCGTCCAGCCCGATATTGGCAGGTATTCCGGACACATCGGCTTTGTTATCGCCATTTACAAACTCCACGGCCTTCGCCAGCGCCTGCCTGCGGCTGATCATGTAATTCCCGGCGAAATCCCTTTTTCCTTCGGCGAATTTCTTGTATCGGTAAAAATAGTATATGAAGACCACCGGTATGAGTATCATCCAGACGCTGAGGGTGGGTCTCTCCAGGATTTTAAGGGCGAGGGAGTCGGCGAACCATAATTCGTGTTCCAGGATCATTTTGGCCTTTTCTTCCATCTCTGACATCAGCCTGCCCCTTACGGCAAAAAAATCAGTTTACCCACTCCCGTCCTTTGGGGATACAGGGAATTCTCCGCCGGACCAACCCGGCAGGAGAACGAAAACGAGTTCTGGAAGCATATAATGATAATGTGCAATTGTCAATACCCGATACTCGGAAAAATTGTGAGCGGGGGGGAAAAATACGAGGGACAGCAACAGGAGATATGGAGGATATCAAATTGACGGGAGTCATGTTGTGCGCCCGGGCCCGGTTAGATACCGCGGACCGGGGGCGAGCCTTGCCATCCGGTCCGCGATGATCAAGAAAATTTTAGGATTTGCGCTTTGCGAGCTCTTCGGCGCGAAGTTCTTTGCGCAGGATTTTTCCCACCGTCGATTCGGGGAGCTGTACACGAAATTCGATTTCGGTGGGAAGCTTATATGTGGCCAGTTTTCCTTTGCAAAACTCGATCAACTCCTCCTTCGAGGCGGTCGCCCCATCCTTGAGAACCACGAAGACCTTGATGTTTTCGCCGCGTTTTGCGTCCGGAATCCCGATCGCGCAGGCCTTCAATACCTTGGGGTGTTCATATAGAATCTCATCTATCTCTCTCGGATAGACGTTATATCCTCCCGAAATGATAAGGTCTTTCTTCCGGTCGACGACGAAGAAATAGCCGTCCTCGTCCATATAGGCGATATCCCCGGAATACAGCCAGCCGTTTTTGAGGGATTTTTTCGTTTCATCCGGTTTGTTGAGATATCCCTTTGTAATCTGCGGACCGCGGAATATCATCTCGCCCGCCTGCCCTATTGGCATCTCTTTCTTTCCGGTGGCTATATCCACTATTTTAACATCGGTGTCCGGGTACGGGACCCCGATGGATCCGACCTTTAGAAGGCCGAGGTATGGGTTGAGATGAGTCTGAGGGGACGTTTCGGTCATTCCGAAGCCTTCGTTTATTTCGACGCCGGTGAGCTGCCTGAAAGTATTGAGCACCTCTACGGGAAGGGAGGACCCGCCCGAGGTCATCAGCTTGAAGCAGCGGAGGTCGGTTTTTTTGAGATCGGGATGCTGAAGCATGCCGACATACATGGTCGGAACCAGCGGCGACATCGTCGGCCGATAAGCCCTTATAGCCTCGAGCAATTCCTTGGGCTGGGGTTTCGGAACCAGTACGGCCGTCCAGGCCATGGATATTGGAAGGTTCATCGCCGCGGACATGCCGAGCACATGAAAAATCGGCGGCGCGGACAGGGCAATTTCGCCGGCCCTGTCGGCCTTGAACCAGGACTGATACATCTGAACCATGCAGCTCAGATTCTTATGGCTCAGTATGGCGCCCTTGGCGACTCCGGTAGTGCCTCCAGTATACTGGTATACCGCGGTGTCCTCGAACTTTACGTCCACCCTGGGTGGGGCCGGCTGGTGCTTTGCGAGGCAATCCTTCCATCGGTAAACCTCCGGCGCGGCCTGTACATCGGCGTGCAACCCCTTTTTCTTCGCGACGAGCGGGAAGAGATAATTTTTAGGAAAAGGCAGATAATCCCCCATGGACGTATGGACGATCTGTTTTATTTTCGTGTTGGAGCGGATATTGATCATCCGATTGGCTAATATATCCAGCGCCACCAGCACCTTGGCCCCGGAGTCTTTGTACTGGTATTCAAGCTCCCGGTCGCTGTACAGCGGATTGTTCATCACCGCGATTCCGCCTATCTTCAATGTCGCGTAATACGCAACGACGCAGGGTATGCAGTTGGGCAGGAGAATCGCGACAGGATCCCCCTTTTTGATTCCAAAATCGGCCAGGCAGGCAGCGAAACGGTCGACCATATCCTTCAATTCCCGGTATTTGACCCTGTATCCCTGGAAAATAAGGGCCGTGTGCTCGGGGAACTCCCGCGCGGCGCTTTCCAGGTATTCCGGGAGCGTTGTTTTTTTATACTGAATTTTCGGAGGACATCCCATCGTATAATGTTTAAGCCAGGGCTTGTCCGCGTATGAAAGCTGTGTTTTCTTGTTTTTAGCCGCTGCGCGTCCTGTCTCTTTTTTGGCCATGACGGCCTCCTTTCTATTTAAATATTATAATAATACTATATGTAAACTCGTCATTATGTCAGTTCGGTCGAGACGTCAAGCCGAAAACTGGGAAGCAATCCTTATCTCGTCATATGTTTTTGTTTTTGATGGCAATAGCACAAGGACGGATCGCCTAAAAACACTTATATCCGGCATATATACATCTCTCGCATTGGCGAATTACGAAAAAAAACCAGCCGGACGGTAAATAATCTTGACAGCTTAATACGTTTATATATACACTTTTCGCTTAGAATTCATATTTATATCCCGATCGTCCAATTTACAGCTTTACCCGCACCTAACAATGGGAGGGGACGCTTAATATGGGCGGGATGGATACCGATATTCAACAATTTGGAGGCCATAATGATCAATAGGTCGGTATGTTCGGCAATTTTCCTCAGCCTCTTGCTGTTTCCGGGAACTCTTTTTGCGGGAGGTAATACCTACCCGTGCGCCACCAACTATCCGATCGTCCTTGCACACGGAATGGGCGCCACCGACGACATGCTTGGAGTTATCGATTACTGGTGGGGAATCGAAGGCGCCCTCGAGGACGAGGGGGCCAATGTCTACGTCACGGCGGTCAACTGCATGGATAGCACCGCGAACAAGGCCATTCAGTTCAAGCGGCAGTACCTTCAGGTTCTCGCCGTTACCGGAAAATCTAAAGCGAACATAATCGGCCACTCACATGGCACCATCTATACAAGGTATGCTATTTCGAATCTCGGCCTGGCCTCCAAGGTCGCTTCTCATACGAGCATGTGCGGACCTCATCGAGGGAGCGCCGTTGCGGATGTAATCATAAACGTTCTGCCCGATTCAGGCAAGTGGCTTGTTGGCGCCGCGCTCGACGTTGTCTATGCCTTCCTTCTTGGGGACTCCAACCCCAACAGCCTGGCCAACGCCTATGACGTTTCGCGCCCGTACATGAACAACGTGTTCAACCCCAATACTCCAAACATGGCGGGCGTTTATTACCAGAGCTGGGCCACGAAGATAAAGACCATGACGCCTGATCTGGTACTCCAGCCCACCTGGCTCCTTCTGCTTTTCTACGAGGGCGCCAATGACGGCCTCGTATCCGTCAATTCCGCCAAATGGGGCTCGTTTCGGGGCACCGAGGAAGGCGCGTGGTGGGCGGGCGGGGTCTCTCATATAAACGCCATAAACCATTTCTTCGGCATAACGCCCGGTTTCGACGCTCCCCAGTTTTACGTTGACATCGTTAGCGATCTTAAGAACAAAGGATATTGATACATTTTCCCATAGCGCATTAAAGGGCACCCCCGGGTGCCCTCTTTGTTCGCCGGATGGCTGCCTTACGGACCTGCCATTTTCTCGTGAATGGAGCATCCATCAAAGCAGCATAACTTTCGAAAATCCGTTGGAGATATTACGATGAATAACAGGGTAATCGCTCTGGGGGGCATCGCGATATTCGCGATTATAATGATAATCACGCTGAACCGGAGAGATGAGCCGGACAGCTATGTGCTTCGCGGAGACTCCGGAATTTCTCCCGAAGAATACCGGCTCTATTTTAAAACACTCGACCTCGACAGCCACGGGATGGAGCGGTATTTCGCGGACAGCGTCGTAAACCATCAGACCCTTCGTTTTTTCAAGGCCTTGCAGTCCCGCTTCAAGCAGATGGGATTCGACGAGCACCTGGAAGCCATTCGGGAATACCTGCAACGCACGATGAATCCCGCCAAAGCCGGGGAGATGTTCGCCCTGTATAAAAAATTCGCGGACTATGAGCGCTCGCTTCTTTCCAATCCCAAAAGATTCCGCCCTCCCGCTTCCGGGGCGGACGCGCTTAGATACCTCAACGATCTGCAGAATTACCGGCGTGAATTCTTCGGCGCCGATACGGCCGACAGATTGTTCGGCTTCGAGGTACGAACACAGGAGTATAAGCTGAGAAAGGCGGCCGTTCTCAACGAAAATTCCTACGGGGCCGAAAAGGAGACAAAGATATCGGCGCTCGGGCGTGATATATGGGGCGAATCAGGCAGCCCTTTCGACGCGGGCCGCAAACCGCTGGATCGCTATAATGAGAAGCTCCAGATGTACGCGAAAGACCTTGGAGAGCTGGACGAGGATGAGCGGAAGGCAAGAATTCGCGCCTTCAGATCGGAGTTCTTTCCGGAGGAGATTGTTCGCCGCCTGGAGAGCATTGATTCGGAGATCGCCTCGGATATCGAAAAGGATCGAAACTACAGGGCCCGCGAACAGGAAATACTTAGCGCGCCGGGCCTGAGCGATGGCGAGAGGAAGAGAATTATCGAATCGCTTCAGAAGGAGATATTCGGGGACGATGTCGAATCCTATCGAAGAAGGGAGGCTATTGCCGCGGGAGCCGCGCACTGAGGGCCGCTTGCGGGCCAATCGGGTATATTCGACAATCGCGGTACGGCAGAGGCTTTAAAATGCCGCGATAGTATTTATTGTAGAGGCATATCAAGCCGTTTTCGGAGCGCTGGAAAAGCCATAAGGAACATCGAGATTATCGAGACAGCCAGCGAGATCATCACCATTACATTGCCGTATCGATGATAGGGGCTTATGCCGTCCATCGGACGAATGGAAGAATAGACGGCGCCCTTCTCCCCGAGGCCTATTTTGGCAAGCACCTCCCCGGAAGGAGCTATTACGGACGATATTCCGCTGTTGGATGCCCGCGCCATGTACCTTCGGGACTCTATGGCCCGGACCCGTGCGATGCGATGGTGCTGAAACGGCTGCGACGTCCTTCCAAACCACGAATCGTTGGAAACATTGACAAGAATTCGCGCGCCACTTTGTACCGACTTCGCTATGTGCGAGGGATACGCGGATTCGAAGCAAATGCTGACTCCAAGCGGAATGCCCGCGACACCAAGTAAGCGAGGGCCGGACCCTCTTGTAAAAATGTCGGGCGCATCATGGAATTTTCCGAGGAATGCAGCTCCCAGGGGGGTGTACTCGGCAAACGGAAGTAAAATGTGCTTGTCGTACCAGCCTGCGATTTTTCCGCCCTTTATCAGCACTACCGAATTATAGACCCTGGAGTAAGTATCTTTCCTTACGCCGCCGGAAAGAAGGTTCGAGTTATCCGGGATGGATGAAGAGATGAGCCCGAGCGACGCGGCCGAAAATGCCCCGTGGCTGTTAAGTATCGTTTCCGGCCAGATGACGATTTTACGACCGTTCCATTTATATGGCGCCTTCCCCGTTAAAGAGATATACTCAAGAAGACGGATTCCGAAACTCCGATCGTTCCATCGTTCCCTTACATCATGCCCTCCCTGGACGATGGCCACGCCAACCAATTCCTCGCCCGGCGAGGCGTTATTCGCGGGACTCCATTCGCGTAGCGCCATGTCCCCGTAAGCCATGAGTGAGGCCATTATAATCATTGTAACGGACATTGTGGCGAAGGGTCCACAGGCGATTATTGAACATAACGGAGCTGAACCCCGGCGCATACATAAACTCGAATGGTGAAATTGGATGATTGTTTTAAAGATCAGGCCGTTGACGAGCCCCACCAAAAACGAGAGGCCGTATACCCCGATCGATGAGGCCGCCTGTGCAAGGCGGATATCACCGGCCGCGGCGTAACCCGCAAGTCCCCAGGGAATAAATACGGGAACAATCTCGCGGATGTACTCGGATATCACCCAGAGCGATGGGAAAATACAACACAGGAAGAGAGTTTTCCGTCGTTCGAAAAGTCCGAAAATCGTAAAAAAAAGCCCGCTCAATATTCCGACCGGAAGCGCCACCAGGAAAAGAAAAAATAAAAGCGTGAAGAAAGGTGATTTTTCATAATGAGACAGGAGAGCGTGAACAATCCAATAAGCGGTCCCCGTTGCCATAAGCACGCCCCACTGAAGGCCAAGGGAAGCAAGCCGTATACCCGACCTCTCCCGAGTGAGAGCATACAGGAGCGGCGCGAGCGATATGAATGACAAAAACCAGAGGCATTCGATCGATTGTGAAAGTGAATATAAAAGGGCCGAGGTGAAAACGAGAACACGCGCTTTGAATGTTCTTTCACGCATCTGCAAGACTTGTATCAGCTTTCCTAATTCTACAAGCGTTTTTCGCGCCTTTTCTATCCTGATGCTATGAGCGGCGGATAAAGTCATCATCGAATTGTTCCAGTTTTCAAGCTGGAATCAAATAACAAAAATTTTTTACGTAATGGCGGCCCTGATCGTCGAAAACGGTAAGCGATTAATGAAATTTGATTGACACCTTTGAGGTGGGTGAACTACGTTCATAATATGAATTATATTCATACGGAATGCTGAATAAAGCTTCCTTTGTTTAACTTGCTCATTAACGGTCATTGAAGCTCGTCTCTGCATAAAACATCAAACGGCTATCGAGGACAATATGATCGATCGCACTTCGTCGGATGTCGTCATTATTGGTGGTGTCGCAGCGGGACCCAAAACCGGCGCCGCTCTCGCCCGCCGTGCCCCGAATATGAAGATTGCACTTTTCCAAAGGGAGCCGTATATCTCCTACGGATCGTGCGGCATGCCCTATTTCGCATCGGGGGATGTGCCTACTTTCGGCGAGCTTACCCGTACATCCTATGGAGTCGAGCGCAATCCCGACTTCTTCAGAAACACCAAGGGCTTCGATGTCCTTACCGGGATCGAGGTCGTTTCTATAGACAGATCCGGTAAGACGGTCGTCGTAAAGGATATCGCAACCGGAAAAAGCCAAACGCATGGATACGGCACCCTGGTTATTGCGACCGGTGCATGCCCTAAACCCCCTCCCTTCCCCGTTGAAGAGAGCCCTCTGGTGCGTTTCTTCACCAGGCCCGACGACGCAATCTCGTTTCGGAAGCTCGCCGAGAGCGGAAAAATTGGGAGCCTCGTTATCGTAGGCGGCGGATATATCGGTTGCGAACTGGCCGAAGCGGCCACGGTCTGGGGATTCGATACGACCATCATTGAACGCGAACCACAACTTCTGCCTAAAGGATTCGACAAGGAGATCGCCGTTTACGCGGCGAAGGAGCTCGATGCCGGCGGCATTAAGGTGCGAACCGGTAGCGAGGTTAAAAGGATTTTTCTGGAAGACGGCAGGCCCGTGGTGGAGCTTAAGGACTCTTCGATTGGAGCCGATTTCGTATTCCTGTGCCTTGGGGTCCGCCCCGAGAGCGGGCTCGCTCGAGATTGCGGACTCGAAATCGGAGAGCAAGGCGGTATACTGGTGGACGAGCGCCTCCGCACATCAGATACATTCATTTACGCCGGCGGCGACTGCGTGGAGATCCGTAATTTACTAACGGGAGAGCGGGCCTCTTTTCCGCTTGGTTCGCTCGCCAACAGGCATGGCAGGGTTATCGCCGAGAATATAGCCGGAAACCAGGCGCGGTTTCGTGGCGCATCAGGCGCCGCTCTTGTCAAGATATGTAACATCAACATGGGATGTGTTGGATTGAGTGAGACCTTCGCTGCTGAGGCTGGAATTTCATATGAATGCGTTTGGGGCGCCTTCCCGGACAAACCGGACTATTATCCGGAATCCAGGGAAATTGTGCTGAAGATGATCTATGACCCGCTTGACGGCCGTCTGCTTGGCCTTCAGGCCGCCGGGGCCGGGGATATTTGCCGGCGTATCGACGTTTTTTCCTCCATGCTGCAGCGCGATGGTCGTATCGACGACCTTTTCGATTTCGAGCACGGATATGCCCCGCCCTACTCCGAGGCCATGGATCCGCTGCACCACCTGGCTTCGCTTGCCAGGGCCCGGTCGCGAGGCCTGAAGATGCTTCCTCCGGGCGCCGACTCTTCCCTGTACGAAGAGCTCATCGGGAATAAATTTATCTGGCTCGATATTCGCGAGGGCGACAAATTCGAGGAGAACAGGCCAGGCCATTACGAACCGGGAAATTTTATACACATACCCCTTGGCGAGCTTCGCGCGAAGATAGGCGGGCTCGATAAAAACACTTCCTATGTTTTGATGTGTGGACGGGGGGCGCGTTCGTATCAGGCATGGTCGATTTTACAGGCCGCGGGTTTTACGAGGGTGTACGTTGCGGGGGCCGGGATTGCCGGAGTCTGCCTGTAGACATTTTGGGTATTGACTGAACCACAGGTTTATGTATATGATAGTTTGATTGCAAAAGTCCTTTGCTCGTTTTCGACGAATTAGCATATCAATGAAAATTACAGAATTTTTACAGGCAAACAGGGACGACATCCTTGCCCGATGGAGGAGGATGGTGCTCGCGTCATACCCGAGCCAGGGGGCCGCATTCCTCGCCTCCCAGAACGATCGGTTTGCCAATCCGGTCGGCGCGGCGATTAACGAAGTGACGGCAATAGTAATGGACAGTCTGATCGGCGGCCCCGATGAGCCGCTCTATTCCGAATCGCTCGACCGCTTCGTCAGGGTGCGAGCGGTCCAGGAGTACAGCGCCTCCCAGGCCGTTTCGTTCGTGTTCATGCTTAAAGACGCGATAATGGAGACACCCGGATGGGGAGGCGATTCCGCCGGCCCGATGAGGGAAAGATTCGCCCTTTTTTCCAGGATAGACGGCATGGCCCTCGACGCCTTCGACCGCTACGCTTCATGTCGTGAAAAGCTTTACGATGTGGCGATGAATGAGTTCAAGCGACGCAACCGCAAGGTTTTCGAGCGGCTCGGCCTGTCGGAGACGACGGGCGATTTCTGACAAACGGAGCTTTTATATGGGATTAACACTCTCCTTCATTCTCGTCTGTGCGCTTAGTCTTGCGGCGTACGCAGGCGCCGGGAAACTTCCGGCCCTTTTCGGAATATGGTTCCCCTATGCGGCGTCCGTGCTTTTTCTCGGCGGAATACTGTTTCGGCTGATCGACTGGGCCAGGTCGGCGGTTCCATTCCGCATCACCACTACCGCCGGCCAGGCAAAATCTCTTCCCTGGATCAAATCGGAACGTCTGGAAAGCCCATCAGGTCTTCCGAGCCTCCTCGGGCGCATGGCCCTGGAGGTGCTCTTTTTCAGGTCTCTCTTCCGAAACACCAGGGCCGAGATACACCCCGGACCCAAACTGGCGTACGGCTCCAGTAAATGGCTGTGGATTTTCGCCATGATGTTCCACTGGTCTTTTTTAATCATCTTTATTCGCCATCTGCGCTTTTTTTCGGAGCCGGTTCCCTTCCTCGTTAGCCTGACGCACTCGCTGGATGGGCTCTTCGAGATAGGACTGCCCGAGCTGTACATCACAAACGTCCTCATTATGCTTGCGCTTTCATACCTCCTCGTCAGAAGGATCATCGTGCCCCAGGTAAGGTACATCTCGCTTCTTTCCGATTATTTTCCTCTTTTCATGCTTATCGGAATAGCCCTGTCGGGAATAATAATGCGCTATTTCGTAAAGACCGACGTCGTCGCCGCGAAGAAACTTATAATGAGCCTCCTGCTGTTTTCGCCCTCTATTCCGGAGGGGCTTGGTTCAGCCTTCTACATCCATCTCTTTCTCGTCTGTGTTTTCTTCGCGATTTTTCCATTTTCAAAACTCAGCCACATGGCCGGCGTGTTTCTTTCGCCGACCCGCAATCTCGCCAATACCAACCGCATCAGGCGCCATATCAATCCGTGGAACCATCCGGTGAAGGTGCATACCTATGAGGAATGGGAGGACGAATTTAGAGACAGACTGAAAGCCGCCGGATATCAACTGGAGAGGGAATAAAATGGCACTTAAATTGAGCCACGATGAGTTGATGAAATTCGACCTTCGACCATCCGGAAGAGGCTGGATGGACACAAGGCCCGAATTCCGCAAGGGAACGTACTGCTTTTCGGGGGCGCCCAAACACGTTGAATATCTCGAACAGCCCAACCCCAGAGAGTGGCAACCCTACGACGACGACTGGAAGCT
>MVZN01000082.1 GCA_002069125.1 Spirochaetes bacterium ADurb.BinA120 | reverse complement strand
GACCGAGGAATGGACGCCCCGTCGAAGCGGGGCGTCCCGCCTTTCCACGGTGTATGCTCGTATCGGATTACGCGGATGCTCATACTGATTTAATATATCCTCATTATATCACCAGGCTTGAAGAGGATCCGGTATTATCAATAATAGAGTTGTTGCCAAACTCGGAATGATTGACATTTCCCCCGCCGCAGGCGGGGGAAATGGTCTCTCCCGGCCAGTTATGCAACAAGTCTAATATATCCGGGCTGCCCGCCAATCGGGGTCTTGCCGCCTGGGTAGCCCCTAATTCCGCCCCTCACCGCTATGGTCATCGGCCTAATAGGTCCGCTCCATCCGTGCTTAGCGCCTACTGGAACGCCCCGCAAGAGGGAATTTGCATTCGGATCGCGCCCCTTTCCGGATTAGTCCGCTCGGACCCATGTACCTGCCTGGCCATTAATTGCTTGAAATGGCTGGAGGCGCGAGTATACTGCATCATGCGCTAAAAAAACAGGATGCCGAACCGGAGCGGGGCCTTTCGCCCGAGTCAAGTTTACAAGCATGATAAAGGAATAAACCAATCCACTGAACGGTTCGCGGCCCTCGATCGTTCAGGTTAAGCGGGGCTAAAGGTCGATGGCGGATCGCACGCCTTATGGCCCGGACAATCACAACGGGAGGTTTGCCATGCGAAGAACAAACATTATCATCACCGAGCACGATTTGGGCCGTTTAAAGAGTCTCTTGCAGGCGGTAAAAACCGGCAACTCGTTGAGCCAGGAGCACCTCAAAAAACTCGATAATGAGCTCTCGCATGCTAAGGTTGTGGAGCCCGGGCTTGTGCCCGGCGACGTGGTAACGATGAATTCGAGGGTCCGTTTCAGGGACCTCGAGGAAGAGAGCGATCATGAATATTCGCTGGTCTTTCCGGCGGAAGCCGACATGGGCAAGAACAAGCTGTCCATCCTTGCCCCAATAGGGGCGGCCCTCCTGGGATATCGGGTGGGCGATGTAATAGAATGGCCGGTGCCGTCGGGGACCAAAAGCCTTCGAATCGAAGAGATCATCTATCAGCCGGAGGCTGCGGGCGACCTGCATCTTTGAAGAGAGACCGGCGCGCCTTAAAGTGGGCGGGAGGTTCCTGGTGGGACCGGGACCTGGTCGCGCAGCTCCTTGCTGAGATGATAGATGGCGCGCCACACATGGTAGGCGAGCCGGTCGAGCCAGCGCATGGCCTCGAGGCGGCTCATGGCGTCCTCCGGTTCGAGCTCGCCCCGGGCCGTGCTCGCCAGGAGGTCCACCCTCTGGACGCGGCGTATGCCGGCGATAGACTGGGACATGGCCTCGACAACGCGAAGCGGGGCTTTGTCGGTATGCCCCTGGAGCCAGCGTACCACCATGTCGATGCGGGAAAGCTGTTCGATGGCTATAAGGCGAAGCTCCTCGTGGTGGGCCACCTCGTCCATCTCGTCCACCTGCCGGCATGTTTCCACCAGGCGCTCGAGGTGGTCGATCGAGTGGAGCACGGAGAGGTGCAGGCCGTGCAGGCCGGATGAATCCGGCTGGGAGCGTACATGGGACAGGAAGCGGCTGGTCTCCCCCAGCGCCATGCAGGCCTCATCGAAATCGTCGGCGACGTCCCGAAAGGAGGCCTGGGCGTTAAGGATGCGCCTGAGCGATTCCATAATGACGGCGGCGATGCCTATGACGGTGCGCCGCGCGGTCTCAATGGCCACAGGAGGGACGTTGGTGACGCTCGTGTCGAGGTTCTTGGTAAGGCGCGAGCCGTTTTCCGGGATGGCGCGTTCGATTAGCCGGGTGAGAGGGGTGATGAGCGGATACAAGACTATTATGCCGAAGAGGTAGATGGCGGTGTAATGAGCTGAAAGTACTATCGTCGGCTCATGGACCCCCGCCGCCGCGCAGAAGAATCTGACCACGCCGAGAAACTGGGTAAAGATTGCGCATACCATGCCGCCGGTCACGAGGTTAAACAGAATATGGACCAGGGCCGCGCGTTTGGCCTGGACCGACGCGCCTATGGCGGCCATAATCGCGGTGGATGTCTTTCCGATACTCTGGCCGATAACGAGCGCCGCGCCCTGTTCCAGGCTGATGGCCGAGGAGTGAAGCGCCGCGAGCGTGGTTACGAGCGCCGCGCTGGATGACTGCATGATGAGGGTCATGGCCGCGCCGATGAGGATGAGGATGAGGCGCCCGAAAAGATCGGTGCCGGGGAAGGAGGCCACGTCGACCCTGGCGGCGAGGTGCTGCATTCCGCCCTGAAGGGTCGCGATGCCCACAAACAGCATGCCGAAGCCGGCCATCACCATCCCCGACGAGGTCCTTTTTCCGCGCGAAAGCAGCATGAGCAGCGCCCCGATACCCACCAGAGGCATGGCGAGCAGGCCTATGTTCAGCTTGAAGCCCAAAAGCGAGATAAGCCAGCCCACCGTCGTGGTGCCGAGGTTCGCGCCGAATATTATGCCGATCACCTGGTTGAAGCCGATGAGCCCGGCCGAGACGAAGCCTATGGTGGCAAGTATGGTCGCGTTGGAGGACTGCACGAGCGAGGTGAGGACGAATCCCGAGGCGATGCCGGAGACGGCGCCCCCGGTAAAGCGGACGAGCAGGCGCCGGAGGGTGTCGCCCCCGAGCGATTTAAGCCCCTCTGTCATCAGGATTATGCCGATGAGGAATATCCCGATTCCGCCAAGTATGGTCGCGATCATTATTACCATGATAGCACCGATATCGGAAAATGCGCCCCGGGAGGCGCGATGCCGCACAGTTGACTATTTACCAATACAGTATCGACCGTGGCAAGAGGGAATTTTCGATTATTTGATTGAAAAAATACCCTCTCAAAGTAGGCTTAGCCCCTCCGGGCCGGGCGCCGGATACATTTGAACGGAAAACGGATTCATGCCATATAATAATCTCGGTCAGTTCATCTCGCGGCTCGAGGAGCTCGGCGAGCTTTTTCGTGTCGCCGTGGAGGTCGATCCGGCCCTCGAAATTACCGAAATAGCCGACCGTATGAGCAAGACCGGCGGCCCCGCGCTTCTCTTTGAAAATGTCAAGGGCTCGCCCCATCCGCTGCTTATCAACGCCTTTGGAAGCTTCCGGAGGATGGAGCTCGCCCTGGAGTGCGAAAGCTTCGACGAAATCGGAGCGAGGCTGGAATCGCTAATAAAGACGCAGCCTCCGGCCGGGGTTATGGACAAGCTTCGAATGCTCTTCACACTGAAGGAGCTGGCCGGATTCATGCCAAAAAAAATAAAAAAGGCCCCCTGCCAGGAGAGGGTCCTTGCCGGCGGGCCGATGCTTGACGCGCTTCCTATCCTCACCTGCTGGCCGCATGATGGGGGCCCCTTCATAACGCTTCCGATCGTGATAACCCGTGACCCTGATTCAAAAACCCAGAACTACGGCATGTACCGCATGCAGAAGTTCGACGGGTTGTCGACCGGCATGCACTGGCAGTACAACAAGGACGGGGCGCGCCACTACCGCAAGTATAAGGAGCGGGGCCTGCGCATGGAGGTGGCCGTTGCCCTGGGCGGTCCTCCAGCGGTGACCTACGCGGCCACGGCGCCGCTGCCGCCGGATATAGACGAGATGCTCTTCGCCGGGTGGCTGCGGTCGGCCCCGGTCGAGCTGGTAAAGGCGAAGACGCTGGACCTTATGGTGCCCGCCGAGTCCGACTTCGTGCTGGAGGGATACATAGACCCCGGCGACGAACGGATCGAAGGCCCCTTCGGCGACCACACGGGTTTTTATTCCCCGGCGGACGTTTATCCGATATTTCGCATAACCTGCATAACCTCGCGCCGGGACGCAATCTATCCCGCGACCATTGTGGGAAAGCCTCCGATGGAGGACTGCTACATGGCCAAGGCCACGGAGCGGATTTTTCTGCCTCTCATGAGGCTCATAGCGCCGGAAATCGTGGACATCGAACTGCCGCTCGAGGGGGTGTTTCACAACTGCGCTCTCGTCTCGATAAAAAAGGAGTACGCCGGGCAGGCCCGAAAGGTGATACACGCGCTGTGGGGCATGGGTCAGATGGCATCGACGAAGTTCATCGCGGTTTTCGACCACGATATAGACCTTCGCGATTACAGCACGGTCCTCTGGAAGCTCCTTAACAACGTGGATCCCGGGCGGGACCTGGTCCTCTCGGGCGGCCCGCTTGACGCGCTGGACCATTCGGCCTCCTACGCGAACTATGGGGGGAAGATGGGAGTGGACGCCACGCGGAAGACGCGCGAGGAGGGCATGGGACGCGACTGGCCCGACGAAATCAGGATGTCCGATGAAGTGAAGAAACGCGTAAGCGAACGATGGAAGGAATATGGATTTTAAAAAATTCTCAAAGATGATAATGATGGAGCAGACGCTCTTCGCGCTGCCGTTTGCCTATCTTGGCGTGCTATTCGCCGGGGGCGGCGCTTTTTTAGACTGGGTCTGGGTGGCCGTCGCGCTGATTGCGGCGCGCACCGCGGGCATGTCTTTCAATCGGGTAATCGATAGGGATATAGATAGGCGTAACCCGAGGACAAAGGACCGCATCCTCGCGCGGGGAGATGCCAATCCCGCGGAGGTGCTTGTTTACGGCGCGGCCGCGTCGCTCGTGCTCATTTTCGCGGCATATATGCTCAACACGCTCTGTTTTTATCTCTCGTTCGTCGCCGTGGCGATGCTTGTCAGCTACTCCTATTTTAAGCGCTTCACGTCATCATCGCATTATTACCTGGGGCTTATAGAGGCGGCGGCGCCCATAGGCGGATATCTCGGTGTCACCGGCGAGTTCGACCTGCTGCCGTTCGTTCTGGGCGCGGCGATCATGCTCTGGATCGCCGGGCTCGATCTGGTCTACGCCATACAGGACATGGACTTCGACCGCGAGGAGAGGCTTTATTCGTTTCCGGCGCGCTATGGCCTAAAACGCACGCTCGCGGCCTCCACCGCCTCCTACGCGGCGGCGGTCTCGGCGCTTGCGGGGGCGGGTTTCCTCGGGCGGCGCGGGATCGGCTACTGGGTGGGGGTGGCCTGCGTTACGGTGATCTTCACGGCACAGCAGCGCCTTGCGCGCGGCGAGGACCAGGCTTCGGCCATTAAGCGCTTCTTCGAGCTAAACGGCTACGTGGCGCCGGTACTATTCATAGGAACATTTCTCGACGTGTACATCGACCGGAGCTAAACTCTTTCCATGTATATAATCGGATTGACCGGCGCGAGCGGCGCGATTCTCGGCGTCCGACTGATCGAGGAGCTGTTGGGCTCGGGTGAAGCCGTGGGCGCGGCGGTGTCGAAGGCGGCATGGGGCATCATCGAGCACGAGATAGGCCCCGGACGTGCCCGCGACCGCTCGCTCTCCGCAATAATCGCCAACCGCCGACCGGACCTCGACCTTGCGCCCCTTACGGAATACGAAAACGACGACCTATTCGCCCCGCCGGCAAGCGGGAGTTTCCTCTTTGACGCCATGATCATCGCCCCCTGCTCCATGAAAACGCTTTCCGCCGTGGCCTCGGGTTACTCCGATTCGCTTATCACCCGCGCCGCGGGAGTGGCGCTCAAGGAGCGTAGAAGGCTGGTGCTCGTTCCGCGCGAGACGCCGCTTGCAAGGGCGGATATAGAGAACATGCTCCGCGCCAGGGACGCCGGCGCCGATATACTGCCTCCGGTCCCCGGCTTTTACACCCGTCCCGCCACCATCGAAGATGTTGTGGATTTTATTGTGGGGAAGGTGCTGAACCTGCTTGGAATACGGCACGATCTTTTTCCGGAATGGGGGGGAGATTGAAAGCGACATTGGCCAATGTCGCTTTCAATCTCACATGATGAACATAGACATGATACACAACCCGGTACTCCGCCGCGTCGCCGAAAAGGCGCTCTCCGGAACGCCCGTCGATGAAAAAGACGCCATTGCCATGCTCACCACCAGCGATATCGTGGAGCTCGGGCACATTGCCGATTTCGTGCGCCGCCGTGAAAACGGCACGAAGGCCTACTACGGCGTAAACATGAATCTCAACTACACCAACGTCTGCGAGCTGCGATGCCCTCTCTGCGCTTATTCCCGCGACGAGGGAGAGGAAGGAGCCTTCACGCTCTCGCTCGACGAAATAGAGAAGCGCGTTCGCGGCGCCGTGGAATTCGGCATCGACGAGGTGCACATAGTGGGTGGGCTTAATCCCTCGCTTTCGCTCGATTATTTTCTGGAGATGCTCCGGCTCATAAAGCGGATAAAGCCGGACCTTTTCATTGTGGCCTTTACCGCCACCGAGTACGAGTATTTCGCCAGACGAAGCGGGATGGAGCTTTCAGAGCTCTTCCGCGCCATGATCGACGCGGGCCTTGGGGCGCTTCCGGGGGGCGGTGCGGAGATTTTCGATCCCGGCGTTCGCGGGCGTATAGCGCCGCGCAAGATCTCCGGAAAGCGCTGGCTCGAGGTCATGCGGGAGGCCCACCGCGCGGGGCTCAAGACCAACGCGACCATGCTCTATAATCACATCGAGGAACCTTCGCATATAGCCGACCATCTGTCGCGCATACGCGAGCTTCAGAACGAGACAGGGGGATTCAAGACATTCGTGCCGCTTCCATTTCACGCCGAAAACACGGCGCTCGCCGTGGAGAAACAGGCCACCGGTTTCGACCACGTCCGGATTTACGCGAGCGCGCGAATATTCCTCCATAACATCCCGCATATAAAGGGGCTGTGGATGTACCTCGGCGAAAAGCTCGCGCAGGTGATGCTCCACTTCGGCGTGGACGACATAGGGGCTACATATCACTACGAGAAGGTGGTGCACGCGGCGGGCGCCACTACCGACGATGTGGGTTCCGAGGAGCGCCTGAGGAGAATCATAGAGAACGCCGGGATGGCGCCGGTTCGCGCCACGGCCGCCTACTGAAACAGGGGGACATTATGAAACTCGGATATATCGACTATCTGAATTGCTATCCCTTTTATCATCACATGATGACGAAACGCCCGCTCGACCGCATTGGGGTGGTGCCGGCGTATCCGAGCGCGCTTAACGCCATGATGCGCGACGGCTCGCTCGACATGAGCCCGGTCTCCTCGGCCGCGTACGCGGACGTCCGCGACGCGCTCATCCTCCCCGGCTTCTGCCTCTCCTCGATAGGCTATGTCCGTTCGGTGGTGCTGCTTAGCCGGGTGCCTATCGAGGAGCTCGACGGGCGGCAGCTCGGACTTTCCACCGCGTCGCAGACCTCGGTTGTTCTATTGAAAATGCTCCTGGAGCGGCATTACGGCGTGCGCCCCGAATATGTAGAGTCTCCGCCGAGGCCGTCGCTCTTAGGGATGGACGCGGCCCTTGTAATCGGGAACGAGGCCATGATGCACGAGGCCGAGCCGATCCCCTACACATACGACTTAGGCGACCTGTGGCTTCGAAAGACGGGGCATCCGGTGGTGTTCGCCGTATTTTTGGTCGGCCAAAACGCCGCCCGCACCATGCGGGCCGATATCGAACGCGTGGTCGAGTCATACGGCGAATCGCTTGCCTGTCTAAGAAATGAAAGAAGCGCTCTTATAGAGGCCGCGCGCCTAAGGTATCCCGACGTGGCCTACGACATCGACACCTATTACCGGCTGCTTCGCTTCGAGTTCACCGACGAGCTTAAAGGCGCTCTCGAATACTATTACGAGCAGGCCGGCGAGATGGGGTTCCTTCCCGGGGTGGACGGGATACGCTATTACGGGTGAGGGCGCCGTGAACGCAAAGAACAACCTCGAGGGGAAAATACTTTCGGGCGAACGGATCGGCCGCGATGACGCCCTCGCGCTCTTCTCGTTCGACCTCCCGAGGCTCGGCCTTCTCGCCGACGAGCGGCGTAAAAAGGCCCATCCCTCGAACGAGGTGGGCTTTATCGTTGACCGCATCGTAAACTTCACCAACGTCTGCACGGCGGCCTGCGCCTTCTGCGCCTACCATGCGCGCGCCGGGTCCATCGAGCCCTACCGCATGACGATCGACGAGGTGCTCGTTAAGGTCGACGAGCTCGCGGCCGCGGGCGGCACGCAGGTCATGCTTCAGGGCGGGCTCGACCCCCAATTCGGCCTGGAAGAGTGCAGCGCCATGCTTCGGGCCATTAAGGAGCGCTATCCGTCCATATATCTTCACAGCTTCTCGCCCGCGGAGACCGTGCACCTGGCCCGCCGCCACGGCATCTCCATCTCCGAAGTCGTCGCTATGCTAAAGGAGGCGGGGCTCGATTCCATGCCAGGGGCCTCCGACATGCTTGTGGACCGTGTGCGCCGACGGGTAAGCCCGAACAAGATAACGAAGGACGAATGGGTGGAGGTGATGCGAACGCTCGCCGCGGCGGGGCTTAAATCCTCCGCCACGATGACATACGGGCTCGGCGAAACCCTGGAGGAGCGCGTCGAGCACCTGGAGGTCGTGCGCGGCGTGCAGGACGAAACGGGCATACTGCGCGCCTTCATCCCATGGAGCTTTTCACCGGCGCGCACCCTCATGGCCGATATGGAGCCTGCTACCGGCATCGATTACCTGAGGCTTGTGGCCGTTGCCCGAATCTATCTTGACAATATACGCTTCATACAGGCTGGATGGCTTACCGAGGGGCACGCGCTCGCCCAGATAGCCCTATCCATGGGCGCGAACGACATGGGCGGCGTACTCACCGAGGAGGTGGTGGTTAAGGCCACGGGTGTGGAGACCACCGCCGACCGCGAGGGGATGATACGCGTCATCTCGGCTGCGGGCAGGGTTCCGGTGGAGCGGGATTCCGATTACCGGACAATCAGGAGCTACGGATAATGGTTAGCCTGCGCTACGAGATAGACAACGAGAGCCCACAGGAGAAAAAGCGCTTCATTCAGTCCATGTTCTCTTCGATCGTGCCCTCATACGACCGGCTTAACCGCATCCTCTCCATGGGGATCGACCTGGCCTGGCGGCGCAGTGCCGTGCGCTCGCTTGGCGATATAGCGGATAAAAAAGTGCTCGATCTCTGCTGCGGGACGGGCGACCTCTCGAAGTCCCTTTCCAAAAAGGGCGCGGCGGTGGTTTCTCTGGATTTCTGCCGGCCCATGATAATTAAGGGAATGGAGCGCGGCGCCATCCGCGGGAGCGCCGTGGTGGCCGATGCCTGCCTTCTGCCGTTTAAGGACGGCTCGTTCGACATGCTTACCATCGCCTTCGGAATACGCAACATCCCCGACCTCGGCAACTTCATCCGCGAGACAAAGCGCGTGCTGAAAGAAAACGGCAAGCTCCTCATATTAGAGCTCACGCGCCCGGAAAACAGGTTCATGGCGCGTATGCATCAGCTCTATCTAAAAAGGGTCCTACCCGCCGTAGGCTTTATGGTGTCTGGAAAGCTCACCGCTTACCGCTATCTTTCCAAAACCGTTCGGACCTTCATCGCTCCCGAAACGCTCGAGGAGCGCTTCGCCGAACACGGCTTCGCCTGCTCGCACAGGCACCACACCATGGGAGTCGCGACTATTGTGGAATGCGTGAGGGAGAGTGCGGTGAAGTCAGGGCGCGGAGAAGAAGCCCGCGCCCTGCCGGACGAAGGTCCCCTTGTGGACTACTCCAGGGTGCAGCCGAACCGCGCGCCGGCATAGCGGGCCGTGTTCTCATGGCCGAGGCCCTTTACCGTAACGGTCTTCTTTTCGTAATCGACCACGCAGCTCGAAACGGGCAGAGCAAGCCTGGCCCAGTTGTGGGCGGCCTCCTCGGTCTTTCCCTCCACGAAGATGCTCGAACACATGAACTTGGCGTAGGCGCCGGATGCCATGGGCAGAAATGCGCTTATGTCCCTCCAGTTGGCCGCCACCCAGACGCCGATGCCAACGATGACGACCAGCAGCAGAATGAGCGCTATCTTTAGAATTTTTTTCATGATGTCCCCCTATTTCCCAGTGGCTTCGATGATCATCTTGAGGAAGCGGTTGCGGTCGAAGCTGGGCTTCTCGCGCGTGTCGCCGGTGTAGGCTATGACCATATCGAGCGAGGGGATTACGAAGATCATCTGCGACCAGTGTCCGAGCGCCATGAACATATCGCGCGGCGCGTCGGGATACACGGGCGGAAGGTCCATCTCGGGCACGCCCATGTTGAGCCACCACAGCGCGCCGTAATTGGCGTCCTTGCGGTCCTCGGCGTCGAGTTTTGTTTTGAGATAGGCCGGCGCGAGGGTGGTGCTGTAGCGCACCCAGCCCTCCGGAAGTATGCGTCTGCCCTCCCACATGCCGTCGTTAAGGAAGAGATAGCCGAACTTGGCCATGTCGCGCGGCGTGGCGAAGACGTAGGATGAGCCGACGAAGGTGCCGGCCGCGTCGCGCTCCCACACCGCGTTCTTCATTCCGATGGCGTTAAAGAGTCTGTCCCATGGGTATCGGTCGTACTCGGCCGCGCTCATGGTGTTCTTTAACATCGCCATGAGGAGGTTCGGGGTGGGGCTTGAGTATTCCCATTTCTCGCCCGGGGCGGCCTCGAAGTCCTGCGAGGCGGCGTATGCGGCCATGTCTTTGTGCCCGGTGGTGAAGAGCATGGCGTTCACCGTGGACTTGAGCGGCGAGGCCTCGTAGGTCTCGTTTGAGTATAATCCAGAGCTCATGCGAAGCAGGTGGTCCACCGTTATCTTCCGGTGATCGCCGCGGTCGAGCGCCTTGTAGTATTTGTAGGCCGGATCGTTGAGCTTTATCCTGCCCTCCTTGATGGCTATTCCGTACAGCGCGTTCGTAAAGCTTTTGGATATCGACCAGGTGATATGCACTCTGTCTTTGTCGAAGCCGCCGGCGTATTTCTCGTATACCAGATAGCCGTTCTTTATGATGACCAGTCCGTCCGTGCGTATGCCCCTGCGCTCGGACTCGGGCCCCACACGCGTAAAGGCGTAGTCCTCGACCTCTTTGAGTTTCGCCGGGTTCATGCCGAGCTCCTCGGGCTTTTTCACCTTCCAGTCCTTCGTGGGCCAGTAGTCGCGCGCCGTCTTGGGCGGGGCGAAAAGCGACTTCCCGCCGTCTCCCGCCTTCGTGTCTTTGGCGGCGTCCGCAAGCGAGACGTGAAGGCCCGTTGCGAGCA
>MVZN01000081.1 GCA_002069125.1 Spirochaetes bacterium ADurb.BinA120 | reverse complement strand
GCTGTTTTCGTTCGCCTTCTGCACGTAACCCCAGTCCAGATAAAGCACACCGCTAACGTCCACAACCGGCTTGGCCTCTTCCTGCGCAAACGCGGCGCCTGCAAAAACGAACACGGCCGCCGTAAGAAGCGCAAAAACTCTACGTGACTTCATGCGTAATTCCTCCTGAAATGGTTTTGTTGTTAGATCGGAATCGCCGCGCCACCCAAAGATACGCGGCCCTCCTTTTTCGGAAAAGTAGGGGCCGACACATCAGGGAAACACGATGTCTCCGTAGTTTGGCCGCCACACCGCGTATCGCGCCGGGCGGGCCTGTCGAAACCTTCAAATTGAGAGCGAACATACCGAAAATACGATCGAGTGTCAACGCAAAAAATCTCGATCGAGGGCTCTGACCCCTACCCTCCATCCCGCCCACCCCGCCTATGCTCTGACCCCTGCCTCCACTCCGCCGGCTCTGACCCCCCTCATCTCCCGAATTTTGCTGTAAATCCTGCGCGCCTCGGGATAAAATTGTACTTTACGCGCACGGAGTACGGCGCGACATATAGCCTTCCGGGGCGCCTGCGCGCCACCAGACATCTAACGGAGAAGGAACATGGAATGCGGTTGCGGCGGAGCACTCATCGAGGGGAAGAGCTGTTACAGCGTGAGCCGCGGCAACTTCTATCTGCTTCTGGAGGACATCCCGGCCTTTCAGTGCACGCGCTGCGGCCGCGTCCTGTTCACCGAGGAGACTGTGGAACGCATCAAGAAAATCGAAAACCGGCTCGAACGCGACGCTTCGGAGGTGGCGACCGGCAAGCCGTCGGTTCACCTGTACGATTACTGAGAGCGGGGGCAAAAGCGGCATGTTCGTGATGTAAACGCTCCCCTGGACCGACCGGCCGCGCCGGAAACACATTTCGACAGGAGAAATAAAATGAGACTCAGGTTCGCGCCCAGCCCCACGGGCTATCTGCATATAGGAAACGCGCGCACGGCGGTGCTAAACTATCTGCTCGCGCGCAAATACAACGCCGCCTATGTCCTGCGAATAGAGGATACGGACATGGAGCGCAGCACGCGCCGGTCCGAGGACTCCATCCTCCAGGACCTCCGCTGGCTCGGCATCCGCTGGGACGAGGGCCCCGACACGGGCGGCGAAAACGGTCCGTACCGCCAGTCCGAGCGCTTCGATATCTACAAAAAATATACCGACCTGCTCCTCGAGCAAAAGAAGGCCTATCACTGCTACTGCAGCCAGGAGGAGCTGGAGGCCATGCGCCGCGAGGCCTCCGAGGCAGGCCGCGCCTTCGTCTATCCCGGCAGGTGCCGCTCGCTCGACCGGGCCGAAAGGGCCGCATTCGAGGCCGAGGGCCGAAGGCCCACCGTGCGCTTCCGCGTACCCGAGGGCGAGACGGTAGTGGTGGAGGACCACATAAAGGGCCGCGTGGTCTTCGAGAGCGGCAATATCGGGGGCGACTTCATCATCGTGCGCTCCGACGGCGTACCGGTTTACAACTACATCGTCATCATCGACGACGCCCTCATGAAGATCACCCACGTGGTGCGCGGCGAGGACCATCTTCCCAACACTCCAAAGCAGGTGCTCATAGCGCGCGCCCTGGGGCTTCCGGTCCCCGAATACGCGCACCTCTCGCTCGTACTCGGAAGCGACCGCTCGAAGCTCAGCAAGCGCCACGGCATCACCTCGGTCGAGGTTTACCGAAAGGAGGGATACCTGGCCGAGGCGCTCGTAAATTATCTCGCCATGCTCGGCTGGGCCGCGGAATCGGGCGAGGAGATACTCTCGATCGACGAAATGGCAAGCCAGATAGAGATGGGAAACCTCGCGCGAAGCGCCGCCGTCTTCGACTTCCAAAAGCTCCGCTGGATGAACGGGATGTACATCCGCGCCCTCGACCTATCCCGCGCCGCCGATCTCTTCATACCGTACCTTGCGGAGTCCGGCTACGACGCGTCAAAGTACGATCGCCCCTGGCTCGAGCGCGTAATCGACGCGGTGCGGGGAAACTGCGAGGTGCTCTCGGACATCGCCCGCTACGCCGCGCTCTTCCTCGACGATATAATGGAGCCGGACGCCGAGGCCGTCGCCATGCTAAAGGAGCCGGACTCCAAAATCGTCGTCGCCGAGGCCCGCCGGCTCATCACGGACGAGCTCGGAGAGTCCAACTACGCCGCCGAACTGGTCAACCTAATAAAGAAGAACACCGGAATGAAGGGCAAGAGGCTCTTCATGCCGGTGCGCGCCATGCTCACCGGCTCCCTCCACGGCCCCGAACTCGACATAACCGTGCCGCTCCTCGGCTACGACAGGTGCCGCGCGCGCGTCGAATACGCCCACAGGCGGTTTTGCTCATGAGGCCGGCATGCTCATAGTGCGCAGGGACGGCGCCCGCGCGGGCGACACCCTCTATCTGGCCTGCGGGATAAATCCGCCGGGCCTGGAGCGCGACTGCGCGACAGGCCTTCTCCGGGGAATACTGCAGGTGTTCGCCCCAACGGCCCTTGCCGCAACCGACGGCGGAATACTCGCGGCCGCCCGCGAGATCTCAAGGCACGCCGGGCTTGGATATCGCATAATGCAAAACGCCCTCCCCGCCGCGGTGGAAGCTGGAGGAGTCGACCCAAAGTCGTCCGGCTACCTCTTCTGTTCGCCGCGCCGTCCTGTAGCCACCATGGCCATCGCCATCGACGGAACACGGGTCGTCCCCATAGGGGAGCTTGTCCCCTCCGAAAGCGCCCTCGAAAACGGGAACGACGAAGGGCCCCCGGGTAAAGCCGGACCCGGCCGACCATAAACCGACACCGGAGGAAAACATGAAGCGTCTTGCCCGAATCCCGATCGCCGCGCTTTTGCTTTCCAGCGTCGCGTGCGCCGACGCCCCCCGCGCAATACCCGTCGGAAGCTGGGACTACGCCCTTCTCGTAAACGGGGTCCGCGCCGGAAGCGCCCATATATCCAATCGGAGGGAGGGCGAAACCTACGTAATCACCTCCGAGCTCGACATAGACATCGCCGGCATGAGGAACGTCTCCCGCCAGGTGGTTACCGAAACCGTCGACTTCACCCCCATAAAGCTCGAAACCATCAATCGCACACATGGCCCGAAAGGCTGGAGGGACATCCGGACGACCGCCCTGTTTCGCGGCGCGGAGGTCGAGATACGCTCCGGAGGCCGGGCAACTCGCATTTCGCTTTCCGGGGACTACGTCCTCGACGGCAACTACTTCGCCGCGAAGCTCATCCAGGGCGGATTCCGCGAAGGGCTGGAGATCAAGGCGGCGATCTACGATCCGTCCATAGAACTCGACGCCCTTGTCCCCGTCACCACGCGGGTGGTGGGCCGCGAAACGGTCGAAGTCGCCGGGAAAAAGCGAAGCCTTCTGCATATCAGCCAGTCCATCGACGTCATCAAGAGCGCCGACTCCTACCTCGACGAAAACGGGGTTATGGTGAAGGCCGTCATGCGGATGATGAACCTCACCATCGAGCTGGTTTTAAAATGAACCTCAGCCGGCGTTCGCATCACCTGGCGCAAAGCCTTCCGCCCATCATGGCCGTTTTA
Source organism: Spirochaetes bacterium ADurb.BinA120 (assembly GCA_002069125.1). Lineage (GTDB taxonomy): Bacteria > Spirochaetota > UBA4802 > UBA4802 > UBA5368 > MVZN01. The sequence continues at coordinate 7,626 of MVZN01000081.1, read as the reverse complement.
CTCGCTGCGACATCGCTCGCCGGCCCGTCCGGCCTTCAAACCTCGCTCTTCTCCGTGCCCGCCCGGGGGGATGTGCGGCGCATACCGCTGGAGCGCGTAAGCGTCTATCGCCTCTCCTCCTCCGACGAGGCGTTTACCCTGCCCGACACGCCCTTCCAGCGGGTAAGGAACCGGGACGCCGGCAAAGATGGGGCGCGAGTCACGCTCGCCTCGGGAGAGGCCGGAGCCACGCCCTCGCCATCCCCCGCGGACCTGGAGGACACGCCGCTACTCACCATGGACGACCCGGCGGTTCGCTCCCTCGCCGCCCGTGCAAGGCGCATGGGCGAACCGGTGGCATCGGTCGTTCGCCTGGTCCATGCCCACATATCCGACAAACGCGCCGGCATACCCATCATCCCGGCGCGCGAGATAGCGCTCGGCCGTGCGGGCGACTGCACTGAGCACACGGTGCTCGCTGTAGCCCTGCTTCGCTCCCTCGGCGTGCCGGCCCGCGCGCTCGTGGGGATGGTTTACTGCGAAAGCTTCGAGGGCGCTCGGAATGTCTTTGTTTTTCACATGTGGGCGGAGGCCTACAGCGGAGGGCGCTGGGTCCTGGTCGACGCCACGCGGCCCGGGGGCGAAGGGAGCAACCGTTACGTTGCATTCGCCTTTCATCATCTGAAAACGGCCGCGCCGCTCTCGTACTTAAGGGCCGTCGCCGCCATCCAAAACCTCCAGGTGGAGCGAGTACACTGAAGCCCTGCCGGACCCTCAGGCCCTTCGCGAAAGCCTTCGCAGCCTGTCGGTAAAGTAGCGCATCTCCTCCACACCCAGGAGCGCGCAGCAGGCCAGGTAAACCGCCCCGCCCGCCGAAATTAGAAGGGCCAGCGCGGCCGCCCGGCGGGCAAATGGATCGCAGATCCAGTCGACCCGGCCCGCCACCAGAAGCACCGCCGCCACCATGGCCCCGCTCGCCAGGCAGTATTTTAGAAAGGGCGCCACAAGCGGCCGCGCGGCCACCGCGCCTATCTTACGGAACAGCCACCACAGAAGCAGGGCCACCTGCACCGTGCCCGAGATGGAATTGGCGAGCGAAAGCCCCGCGTGGATAAGCGGGGTTTGCATGAGCGCGTAACCCAGGCTAATGTTGAGAACAAACGATACCGTGGATGCGATTACCGGCGTCCGGGTGTCTTTTAGCGAGAAGAAGGTCGGCGTCGTTATACGAAGCACCGCTACCGAGGCTATCCCCATGCTCGCGTAGAAGAGCGCCCGCGCCGTCATCTCCGCGTGAAAGGCCGTAAAGGCTCCCCGCATAAAGAGGACCGAAACGATCGGCACACCCGCGGCCATTAACGCCGCGGACGCCGGCACCGCGAGAAACAGCGCCGCGCGGAGCGAACGCACGTAGATGGTCTTAAGCGCCTCCATGTCGTCCCGCGCCGAAACGCGCGACATCTCCGGAAGGATGACGTTTCCGATGGAGATGATGAATATCCCGAGCACCATCTCGGTAAGCCTGTCCGAATAGTACAGGTAGGAAATGCTTCCCGGAGCGAGCATGGAGGCCAGCACCGTGCTCATGAATATGTTGATCTGGTAGACGGCTATGCCGAATACCGCCGGGGCGATAAGCCTGAATATGGACCGTATGCCCGGATGGCCGAAATCGAGGGAGAAACGCATCCGGAACCCCGACTTGATCATATAGGGGACTTGTAGTAAAAGCTGGAGTGTACCTCCCAGGATGACCCCCCAGGCAAGGCCGTGGAGCGGCTCGTCGAAGAGCTTTCTGAAAAAGAGCGCGCCGACTATAAAGCCAACATTTAAAAGCACCGGCGAGAAGGCCGGAGCGAAGAAATAGCCATGCGAATTGAGCACGCCCATGGCGAAGGCCACCATACCCACGAAGAAGAGATACGGGAACATGATACGGTTCAGCTCGGTAGTAAGCGAAAGCACGGCCTGGTCGGAAAATCCATAGGCGAAAAGCCTGACAATCTCCGGCGAGAAGAAGACGCCCAGCGTGCAGATCGAGAAGAGCACCAAAAGCAGTATGGACAGGGTCTTCTGCGCAAGCTTCAACGCCTCCTCATCGCCCCGTCGTACGAGGTATTCCGTGTATACCGGGATGAAGGATATGGTCAGCGCGCCTTCGGCCACCAGGCGCCGCAGCAGGTTCGGTATGCGAAAGGCGACGAAGAAGCCGTCGAGCTGGGCCGACGCGCCGAAACAGGCGGCGACGATCATATCGCGAATAAAACCCATCACCCTGCTTGTCAGGGTGGAAATCATTACCGTCCCCGCGGATCGGAGCATCGAGTGCGCCGCCATAATGGCGACTGTATGGTGGGAGGGACGAATTAAGTCAAACGATAATTATTTCCCCCAGTGCCCAGCGCCCAAAACACGAGGGCGCAGTCCCTCGCGCCCACCTCCGGGGGGTTGGGGGGCGGCAGGTCGCGGGAGAATTCTCTTGACAAAAGGCTGCCCGCGCCATGCTATCATGATAACAATGTCAACCGGGCGCCTTAAAATAAAACGTATTTTGTGCGTCGCCTTTCTGTCGGCCGTCCTCCTTGCGGCCGCAAAAGCGCATGCCGGCTATTACGAACAGGGCAGCCGGTATTACGTGTACCGTAATTACGCAAAAGCTCGCGAGATGTTCCTAAAGGCCGTCGAGGTCTCCAACGACGGAAACGCCTACTACTTCCTCGGAGAGATCGAAAAAAACGAAAAGAACTTCGACAAGGCCGTCGACTATTACCAGCTCGCCGTAAAGGGGCGCATCAATAAAAAATACTTTAAGCTTGCCTACTGGAACGTCATCGTTCTAACCGAGCAGACCGGAAATTACACCGGCATGGTCAAATTCTGCCGCGAGCTCTATGAAAGGACCGGGGACCAGGGGGCCAAAACAAAGGTGGAATCGGTAATAAACAGGTTCCTGTGGACCGACAACGAGGAGGCCAGGCAATCCTACAACCGCGGCATCGAGCTTAAAAAGATCGAAAACTTCGACGAGGCCGATTCCGCCTTCAGGGAGGCCGTCTCGCGCGACTCCGCCTTTCTCGCGCCGCGCTTCGAGCTGGGGCTTTCGGAACTAAGGCGCGGCCGGGGCGGCGAGGCCCTGCGCTATTTCGGCCATGTAGTCGAGCGCATCCCGTTCTACGGCGAGGTGCACCTCTTGATGGGCGACATCTATTTCCAGCGCGAGGCATACCGCGACGCCGCGTTCCACTTCGAGCGCGCCATTGAAACCAGCTTCCTCGACAAAAACTCCCGCTATCTCGTATTCATAAAGGGCGCCACGGCCCAGTATAACACCCGGAATTACGAGAAGGCCAGGGAGTATCTCACCTCCGCCCTCAAGCTTAACCCTGCCTCCCGCGAGGCGCTTCTCATGCTCTCCGCGATAAACATAGGAGACGAGAAATACAGCGAGGCGCTCGTCTCGCTCGAAAAGGCGCACGCGCTCGACCCCGACGATACCGAGGTCATTTTCCAGACCGGAAGCATTCACTACCGGATGGGCGACCCGCGCCATATTCGCGAATTCGACCGCCTGTTCGATTTATGCGAGGGCGAAAGCGACCTTCCGGCCAAGTACAACCGGGCCTTCGAAATCCTGGCCCGCCATCATTTTAAGGCCAAAAACTACACGCGCTCGGAGAAGATCCTAAGCGCGCTGCCCGACGGCTCGCGCACCTACGAACAGAACCTCATGCGCGCGCGCGCGAGTTATCAGCTCGGGGATTACGAGGAGGCCATCCGCCGCTTCGAGCGCCTTTCCCCCGGAAACGATGACGACCGCTACATTCTCTGTCAGGCCTACGCCAGGACCGGACATACGGAACGCGCCCGCGGCATACTCACTGGCCTCGCGTCGAACGAGATCTATCGGTCCAGGGCCCGCAGGGACCCGTTCCTCTCGCGCCTGCTCGCCCAGATCGAGGAAGAGGCGAAAGCTAAGTCAGGTGATACAGCAAACTGAAAGCCGGCATCCCCCCTTCGAATTTATGGCATTCGCCTTCATGCTTGCGGCCGCCGCGTTCGCCGTTCTCACGGTCCTTGCCCTGGGTAAAAGCCCCGCCGCGCCGATCTGTTTCGCGGCCGGCGCTTATGCGTGTTTTCTGCTGGGCCGGCTCGACGCCATCGACCCTCGCCCGACGCCCGATTACATCCATTCCGGAAGCGCGGCTTTCTTGAGCGTATGCGCCCTTGTCGTCGGGCGCTTTATACAGTCCCCTTTGGCCGTCGTTTGCGTCATTCCGCTGATGGCGCTCTTCTTCGAGTTCTACACGCGGCGCTTCCTCGCCATCGGCCGCGGTGATATGGCCGTCGGAGGAGTAGCGCTTAACGCAATATTCGCCGTGCTCGTGCTCTTCCTGTTCCGCGCCGATCCGCGTTTCGACGCCTCGGCCATATCGACCCTGTTCTCGGGAGCCGCCGGAGCGTCCATCGACAAGCCCGTCATCCCGGCGGTGGCTCTATGCGTTTGCTCCGCCCTGCATGTCTTCGCGCGCCGCGCCGCGCCCGAACTCGCCCTTCTGTCATGCGGCCGCCCTCACTATGAGGGCGCCGGCCTGCGATACGCCCCGGCCTGGAATGCCCTGCTTTGCGCCCGTGGCGCGCTGACGGCCCTAACCATGCTCTCGGCTGGATGGATGGGCGGGGCGGCCCCCTTCGGCCCCGAACCCCGCTCCGCGAATATCACACCCGCGCAGGACCTTGCGACTCTCGCCCAATACCTCTGTTTCGCGGAGCTCCTCCTTCTGGCGTCCACGCTCGCGGGTCCGCTTGTCATCGCGCCGCTCTGGTTCGCGGCTACGGGGGCGCTCTTCGTCAGGAAAAATTTAAGGAGGATAATCCCCCATGCTTGAACTTCGAGGAGTACGGCTTCCCATGGGCGCGAGGGAGCCGATCTCGTTTACGCTCGAAACCGGATCGATCGCCGCGCTCATAGGCCCGTCCGGATCGGGGAAGAGCCTTCTTCTGGCGGCCGTCGCCCGCCGCCTGCAGGTACCGGGCGATATCCGGATTGCGGGAAGACCGCTTGCCCGCATCTCAGGCCGCGAATATCCTCTCTACATCGCCCATTCCGACGGAAACGCCCCGGGCGGCGGGAATACGCTTTACGACTATCTCTCCCTGGCTCGCATACATCACAAGCGCTTTCTTTATCCCCTGGCAGAGCACCATCTCCAGGCGCTCGAATCCATCATCGACGCCTTCGATCTTGGCGAATACCGCCTCACTCCCCTCGCCACGCTTCCCTCGGACGCGCTAAGAAGGGCCCTCATGGCATACAGCCTTTTCCGCGACCCCGAGCTCCTCTTGCTCGACGATCCGGCCGCCGGGATGGGCATACGATCGCTCGGCATGGCGCAGAGGGCCCTCGCAAGGCACACCATCCAGGGCGATCGCACCGTGCTCTTCGCCTCAAGCGACATTGGCTTCGCGGCTCAAACGGCCGACCGCCTACTCATTATGGAAGGCGGAGGAATAGCCGAAGACCTGGCCCCCGAAGCGCTCGACGCGGACATCATAAAAAGATATTTCAAGACCGAGGTGCTTGTTTCGAGGAACATCTACAACGGAAGGCCGGAGGTCCACTTCTTCCCCGGAGCCTGAGGATCAGGTGTAATACCTCGACTTCAACAGGCCCTCTTCGACGCTGTCCACGAAGATAAAATGGTCGTACATGTCAAGCTGCTCGATGGTGCGGATCATGGAGGGATTGGCCCCCATAAGCATCACCCGCTTGCCCTTCTTTCGGGCGTTCAGGCTCACCTCCCCCAGTGCCGCAATGCCGGAGGTACTCACCATCGAGACGGAGCTTAAATTAACTATGCAGTTGCCCTTCGAAGTGATGTCCTCCACAAGCGCCTCGAAGACGGAGCGGTTGGCCCCGGTCAGGCTCCCGGTCATATGCACCGCCCTTACCGCCTCGCGCTCCTCGATGGAATATTGCAGACTGGAACCCACAGTCAACCTCCCGTAACTATCGTATCGGCAAGGACCGCGCGGACCACGTCGTCCAAAACCTCCCGGTCGTACACCGGTTTGCCCGGTCCGGAGAGCAGCGCAAAACGCGCCCTTCCAAGCGAGGTTTTTTTATCGTACTTCATGTGAGCCATAAGGCCGTCGACATCGAGCCCGGCACGTCGAATCCGGAGGCCGTAACGCTCCAGCAGCTCCGTGCACCGGCGCGCGTGCGCGCGGTCCAGAAGCCCCGCCCGGACCGATATCTCGAGCTCCGCAGCCATGCCCAGCGCGACCGCCTGCCCGTGCGAGATGCCGCGGTACTCCAATAGCGATTCGACAGCGTGCCCCACCGTATGCCCGAAGTTGAGAATGGCCCGCAATCCCCCCTCGCGCTCGTCGCGCTCCACCACCGAGGACTTAAACAGGGCCGACCGGTAAACTATCTCCATAAGGCTTTCCGCTTTTCGGATCGAATCGAAATCCCCCTTCTCGAAGAGTTCGAAGAGGGCGTTCTCGCCGATAAAAGCGTGCTTGAGCGCCTCGGCAAGGCCGTTACGAAGCTCGTTATCGGGCAGGGTGCCCAAAAAATCGATGTCTGCGACGACAAGCGCCGGCTGATGAAAGGCGCCGATGATGTTTTTCCCCGCCGAGATATTGACCGCCACCTTTCCGCCCACGCTCGAATCGACCATTGCAAGCAGTGTCGTCGGAACGTGGATGATGGGTATTCCCCGCATGAAAAGCGCCGCGAGAAAGCCGGAAAAATCGCCCGTCACCCCGCCGCCGATCCCCACCACGGTCGAGCGCCGCGATATCCCCGAGGCCAGCATCCAGTCGAAGGCGCGCTCCGCCTGTGGAAAGCTTTTATACTCCTCGCCGTCCGGCATTATATGGGTACGGAATTCACCCAGTCCCTCGAAACAGGAGCGTATATACGCGCCGTGAAGCCCCTGCACGGTCTCGTTTACGATCATGGCGCAAACGTCGCGCCCAAGCAGGTCCCTCATCTCCGGAGCGTGGCGGAGGGCGCCAGGCCCGACAACGACGTCATAGGAGCCGCCTGACGTTTTGACCCGGACCCTCTTTACAGTTCCATCCATCGCTTGCCTATGTAGATGGGGCCGCCCTCCGCCCCCCCAAGGGCGCGTTTCAGCTCCTCTCGGATGGGGGGAAAGATGGTGATATCGTCCAGGCCGTCCAGGTCGAAAAAGGAGTAGTCGTGAAGGCGCTTCTCGTTTCCAAGCGACAGGTCTCCATTGACGCGCGTACAGTAAAAACAGATATTTACGATATGCCGCTCAAGTCCGGGCCCGATCGAATCGCAAATAAACGCGATATCGTGCACCTCCGCCTCGATCGACAGCTCCTCCCGCAGTTCGCGCTTTAACGCGTCGCAGAGGGATTCACCGTAGTCCACGCCGCCGCCCGGCAGGAGCCAGTAGATGTTCTTCTTCTTTTTATGGGCGATGAGGAGCAGTTTCCCTTCCTCCACCAGCACGCCCGCCACCCTTACGCGGGTATTTTTCAGTTTTCGGGAAATCAAAACGGGCGCCCGCTCCCATATATCATTTCGAGCGCCTTTCGCGCCGCCTCCATCTCGGCTCCGCGCTTGCTCGCTCCGGTACCCTCCGCCACGCTTTTGCCCGCGACGACGAG
>MVZN01000080.1 GCA_002069125.1 Spirochaetes bacterium ADurb.BinA120 | reverse complement strand
CGTTTCGGTACCCTCCGGGAAAAACATATTGTTCAGGGTTAAAGCCGACGGCAGCGGCACCACCTACGACTATGCGGGACAGGTGGTGACCGATCTCGCACCGGGCGAATCAAGATTGCTCGCCATTCCCATGAGGGCCGCAATCCATATCGGTGGGCGGACATCAACTTCGGCCTGTTACTGGCAGAATGGCGCAAGAGTCAATCTGCCGGGAACGAGCGTAGAGGCCACCGCAATAACAGTATACAATGACACCGTATATTGCGCGGGAATGTATAATGCGGGAAATACCGTGGCGTGTTACTGGGTAAGCACATCCAGGTATGATTTGATGGATGGGGTCGCAAATTCCATTGCAGTTACTCCAGAAAATATCTATGTTGGTGGAGCGAGGGGGAGCCAGGGCGGCTACTGGGTCAACAACGATGCCGGTTTTGTGCAATTAAGCCAGGGCGGCGGTGAGATTAAGGATATATCACTTGCCGGAGGGAACGTTTTTGCGGCCGGAGTCGACGAGGGGCCCGTGCTCGCTTACTGGGTTAACGGTACTCGCACTGTGCTTGAAAGCGGCCCCAACCGGACACTGACCGGCATATACGTGTCCGGCGGCAATGTGTATATCAGCGGTTATTCCACCTCGCCGCAGCGGGCATTCTATTATAAAAACAATACAAAATACAATCTCGAAACCAGCATCGACTCGTCCGCGCGCGATATCGTGGTGGTGGGCGAGGATGTGTACGTTGCGGGCTATTATACTATCGATTCGAACAATTTCGCCTGTTACTGGAGAAACGGAGTCCGTGTCGACATGACGCACCCTATCGTCGAAGGGAATGACACGTTCGCGCGCGCTATCGCGATAAAGGATGGTGATATTTACATGGCGGGGAATTTTTCCAACGACATGACACCGATAGATACCGCGTGTTTCTGGAAAAACGGTACGCTGTATTCACTGAACGAGGATGATACTTACGCAACTTCACTGTTCGTCTATTAGAGGTGAATACGTTCGATAGCTTTTTAACTTTTTAGCGGAGGCGCGATATGCCGTATGCAGTACGTTCACTTTTCTCTTCGAGCATTATATGCATTTGCCTGTTCGGTGCCCTGTTAGTTACCGGCTGCGCCGGCGGCGATATGGCTAAGGTTACGATCAACATTGGCAACCATGTAGCAAAAACCGACAGGCCGTCGATTGTCGACCGTATACTTGCGTTTTTGACTTTCAGCACACGGCTCCAGGCCGATCCCCCCAGTGTATTTTTCAAACGAATTGACTTGGCGGTTTCGGGCACGGGGATGGAAACGATCGAAAGGACCATCCCCACGGACACCGGTGAGATCACTCTCGATGTGCCTTCGGGCCCAAAGCGGGTGTTTACTATTGTTGGTTACGACGATGGCGACAGCCGTATTATGGGAGGGATCGCGACAAAAGATCTCGCGCCGGGCGGCAATGAAATTATATCGATAATGATGGGAGATCTTCCCTTCGCGCCGGATTTCGTCAATGGTAGCAGTGCTACAGGTGGACCTGTAACCATCACATGGTATTATACGGATTATTCCGATCCCGCGGGGCTTGTGGGATTCCGGATCTACAGGGCGCCAGATACCCAGAGCTATACCAATCCAAACGACCCTTCACTGATCTATCTGCCTGTTGCAATCGGAAGGAAGGAGAATTTCGGTGACAACTTCGGCTACGAACTGATTTTTCCGGCGAGCGGCCTGACTCCCAACAGGTATTTATATTTCGGCGTGGCGGCCATCAACCAATACGGCGAAGGGGAACCGGTTTTTTATAATTATTTTTACTGTTAGTCGGGAATCAAATTTTATTTCAACGCTGAAAGGAGAAAGGAGAATAAAAATGAAAACGATATACACGATGCTTTTCGCCTCACTGGCCCTTGTCTTCGCCATCTCCACCGCAAACGCGGCGGTGCTCGTGGTATCCACCAGGGGCGAGGCGGCCTACAGGGACGGCGCGGCCTGGAAGCCGCTTGCCAAGGGGCAAACCATAAAGGAAGGCACCATGGTGATGACAGGGGTAAACTCGCAGGCTGTGCTGAACATCGACGACAACCTGCTTACCATTAAGCCCCTTACCACCATCAAGGTGCTCAAGAACAGCCTGACGAAGTCCTCCTCGGACAACGCCATAGGGCTTAAAAACGGTTCGGTGAACGCGCGCGTAAAGCGCATCGGCACCCTTAAAACGCGCTTCAACATCGTTACGCCGGTTGCGACCTCGTCGGTGCGCGGGACCGAGCAGAACACCTCGCACGGTCCCGCCTTCGGCACGCGCATACAGGTGCCTGTGGGCCTGGTAAACGCCTCCAACGACAGCGGGGTGAACAGAAACGTCGGCGGACGCTCCTCGTTCAGCCTGCGGCCCGGCAACCAGCGTCCCGACCCCTTGCTTGGAGACCTTCGTAACGGGGCCATCACCCAGCTCAACCCGGCAAATATCACCGGCGACGAGCAGGCCGGACTCGAGACCTTCGGCGACCAGCTTGTGGACAACTTCGACGACGCGCTTGGGTTCTACAACAAGAACGTCGGCGGGGCGGCCAGTGTTAAAGTCGATCTTATCTGGCCCAACCCGTAATGGTTTCAGGAATAGAGAACCGGCTTGACGTTTCGGGCCGATCCGCAAGGACCGGCCCGAAAGCCTTATCCAATCCGCGCTAAAAAGCGCGGAAACGTGAAAAGGAGATATAAATGAGATTTAAATCGGCTGCTCTGCTCCTCGTGCTTCTGTTCGCTTTGCCGGCGGCGGCGCAGGACATGGCTAACATCAATTTCTACGCCAATTTAGGCGACCAGGCGGTCGCCACGGTGGGCGACGCGGTTAAGCTTTTCGCCCTATCCATGGGGCAGAAACCCAGGGACTTCAACGCCGCAAGGCAGTTTCTTATAAAGGAAGGAGTCTTCCCCGACAAGCCCTATGCCGAAAGCGACACGCTTCGCCGGCGCACGGCCGCCTTTATAGCTGCTCGCTACCTTAAACTTGGCGATTCGATTATGTACTCCATATTTAAAAACGAGCGCTACGCCGTGGTCGCCTGCGGGGCGAACGGCATAATGCCCGCCGATAAAAGCGAGTGGGACGCGCTCTCCGGGGCCGAGCTTATGGAATTAGTGGCCAGGGTGGCCGAGCGTGCGGAGGCAGGTAAATGAAAAACGGCATCCGCATTTCGATATTGCTCACACTTACGCTTTTCTTAAGCTCCGGCGCGCTATTCGCCCAGGCCGGCGCTCCCACGGTTGGCGACGACCTCTCTTACGACCTTAACGCAGACCCGCAGATGCGGCCGACCCCCGGCGAGTGGAAGCCCTTTACGCTTTCGTACGGGGGGTGGATAACCCCTGTGATTATCGACGAACGAAAGGGAAGCGATTCCGCGCTTACCACCTCGGTCACCACTCTGCGGCTATGGATGCAGAGCACCCTTTGGAAAAACAGCTTTATCCACGTAAGGGGCAAGGACGTGTATTTAACGGGGCTTGCCGAGAAAAACCGCGCCAAGCCCGAAAGCGAGAACACCATCGACCTGGACCTTGCCTTTATTCAGATGGCGACGCCCGGCGGGGCGCTTCGCTTTTCGGCCGGACGCAAGTACTTCATCCTCGGCACGGGCCTCGCCTTTAACGGGCGCGGCGACGGGGCCGAGCTGAACCTTTACAGCCGCTTCGTCGACATAAAGGCGTTCGGCCTCTACACGGGGCTCCTCGACAAGGACCAGAACCCGTACGGCCTCTCCGGCAAGGACTTCTCCGACGGCGCCAAAAGGATATTCGCCGGCGGCACTATAGAGCGAGGCTTCGTAAACCAGACGGCATATCTTCTTGCCCTGGTGCAGATTGACAGGCAGGACGAGGAGGCGGGCGCCAAAAGCCGCTACGACTCGCAGTACTACGGGGCCGGCCTAAAGGGGCTCATTATGGACGGCATGGACTACTACGCCGAGTTCATCTATCAGATGGGCGAGAGCTACCTGCGCTACTCGACCACCGGCGAGAAGGACACCGTTAAGGCCATGGCCGCGATGTTTGGCCTTAACTACTACTTCGACGCGGCCTACAACCCGGCCATTCTCTTCCAGTACGCGTACGGCTCGGGCGACGATAAAGATGCCGACACCGACGACACAGCCTTTACCTATTTCGGCACCTACGTGGGCGGCTTCGCCCTCCGGCCGCAGCTTAAAAATATTCACATAGCTCGACTTGGCTTCTCGGCCCTGCCCTTCTATGCGTCCGATAAGATATGGCTCAAGCGTATGAACCTCATCGCACGGTACAGCTACTACATGAAGGACAAACCCGAGGTCGCCGCCTCCGTGGGCGAAGGCCCCCTCGATGAGCGTTTTCTGGGACACGGCGTGGACCTGTCGCTTCGCTGGGCCATCTTCAGCGACCTCTCCTTCTTCGTTAATTACGGCCTGTTCCTCCCCGGCGACGCCTATTCGTCCTCGGAAGGCACCCGCAATTTCGTGATGGGCGGGTTTAACCTGGTGTTTTAACTCACCCCCTACCCCCCTCTCTTTGAACGAAAGAGAGGGGGGATCCTGGAAATGGGCTCGATGTCTGAACTCCCCCTTCTCTTCCCCGAAGAGAAGGGGGCCGGGGGGATGAGTTGATAAAGTCCTTGCAATCCACAGATAAAATCTTAACATTTCATACCCATGAAAATACTTGCCAAAAATGTTGCTCGTGAACTGCGAAAGAACCAGACCGAAAGTGAAGGGATCTTCTGGGAAGTTGTCCGTAATCGTAAACTCTTCGGCAAAAAAATTTCTACGTCAGCATCCTGTACAACTAAAATTCATGGGAAAGAAACGTTTTTTCGTCGGCGATTTTTACTGTGCCGAGAAAAAAATAATCATTGAAATTGACGGAAAGATACACGAAAATCAAGTTGAATATGACAATCTGAGAGATCATTTGATTAAAGAAATGGGAATTCGAGTCATCAGAATTAAGAATGAGGATCTAATCGACATTCCATCTTTGATCGAGAAACTGAAGCCCGAGTTACTATAAATTCCTTTGAAATCATATAATCTTTTTCTAAACAGCACATCCTACTATACTCAAATAAAGGTTTGTGCATTTAAATAATTCACAGGACCATACCATGATAAAACGATTCTTCGACTTCCTCAGGGAAAAATTAGTTAAAAGCCGCCTGACCGCGGCGGCGATCTCGCTTGGCGCCTTTGTCCTCATTTTCGCGCTCAGCTTTACCAAGCCCTACGAACTCTTCGAGCTTAAGCTCTACGACCTCAGCTTCAACGTCAAGCCCTCCATTCCCCAGTGGGAGTTGCTGACCTACCTCAACATAGACGACAGCGCCATCTACAGCGTGGGGCAGTTTCCGTGGCCCAGGCACATCTACGCCGAGGGACTCGATATACTCGACAAGGTGCAGGCCCGCCAGGCCGTGTTCGATATTCAGTTTATAGAAGAGTCGCCGCTATTGGTCGACCGAAAGGCCATGCCGGGCCTGGAGGAAAAGATAAGGAAAGGGCGGCCCGTAAAGGGCGATGACATCACGCGGGCGCTCATAGACAGCGACCGCATGTTCGCCGACTCGGCAAAGGCCTTCGGCAAGGCGGTGATGGCCTATTCCTTCTCCAGGGAAAAGCTCATACTTTACAACCTGGACGAGAGGGCGCTTGCGGAGCGCGATGCCGCCATACGGTATTTTACGGAAAGGGCATCGGTGCCTGTGCCCGAAAAAAACGCCGCGGCCTATGAGGGGCTTATTGACCGCGACAGGGTGCAGATACAGTACCCTGTGCCGAAACTGGTCCGCGCCGCGCGCACCTTCGGATACGTCGATTCCGATTTCGACGCCGACGGCATAGCCCGAAAAATCCGCCTTGTCCGTGTTTTCGAGGGAAGGGTTTATTTCCACATGGCCCTGTCAATGATCGCCGATCTTTGCGGGATCCCGCTTAAAGATATAGAGATCGCGCCCGGAGAGCGGATCGCTCTTCGAAACGCCGAGAACCCGATAACGCGGAAGCGCGAGGACATAGTAATCCCAATCGATAAACAGGGCATGATGTACATAAACTGGGCGGATGATTTCGAAAAGGAGTTCAATCACCTGTCGTTTTACGCCCTTCTGGAATACGACGACGTGCGCGACGAGGTCCACGGCTTCTTCGACGAGGAGGAGATAAAGTCGGGAAACACCGACAGAAGCCTGTTATACGGAAAACTCGCCCAGCTCTACGCCAAATTCGAATCATCGAAGGAGGAGCCCGTGCGGCGGGACACATGGAAGGAAATCGCCGACGCGCGCAGGAAAATCCAAGAGATAGAAAAGGGCTACGCCGCTCCCATCAGGGACGAAATAAAACGCCTGAAGGCCGAGCTTAAGAAGGGAAAAAATCCCGAGGCGGAGGCGGAGCTTAAAAATCTTGAGAATTTCGTCACCGCGATCAACATCACCCTTACCGTCGAAAAGCTCCGCGACCATTCGGTCATCATGGGACTCACCGCTACAGCCACCTCCGATATCGGGGTCACCCCGCTCTCGTCCGAATACATGATGGTGGGGACCTACCCCAATATAGTCAACACCGTGCTTCAGAAGAGCTTTATCACAAAGGCGAATCCGGTCGTTTCCTACGCCCTCATGCTCGTCCTTGCGCTCGCCATCGGCCTCACCATTCAGAGGCTGTCCGCCGTCCGCTCCGTCGTGACGGCCGCGTCATCGTTCGTCCTGGTAAATATCGGCATCTTCGCGGTTTTCGCGTTCGGCCGTGTATGGATAGACCAGGTCGGCGTTTCGCTTTCGCTCCTGCTTCCGGCACTCGCCATTATCGCCACCAAGTTCGTAAGCGAGGAAGGGCAAAAGCGATTCATCAAATCGGCCTTCTCCCATTACATCTCCCCGCATGTGATCGAAGAGATCATAAAGAACCCGGAATCGCTGAACCTGGGCGGCGAGATGCGCGAGATTTCCATCTTCTTCTCCGACGTGGCGGGTTTCTCCACCATCTCCGAGAAGCTTACGCCGCCGCAGCTCGTTTCGCTTCTTAACGAATACCTCTCGGAAATGACCGACATCATCCTCCGCTATGACGGCACCGTCGATAAATACGTTGGCGACGCCATAGTGGCCTTCTTCGGAGCGCCCCATCCCTATCCCGACCACGCGCTAAAGCTCTGCCTGGCGGCCATCGACATGAAAAAGCGCCTGGCCGAGATGCGCGAGGTGTGGCGGCAGACGGGGCAGATGGAGATAAAGGCCCGCATGGGCATGAACACCGGAAACGCGGTCATCGGCAACATGGGCTCGCGCACGCGCATGGACTACACCATGATGGGCGATTCGGTGAACTTAGCAGCGCGTCTGGAGGGGGCCAACAAGTATTACGGCACCTACGCCATGATTAGCGAGAGCACCTACCATCAGGTGAAAGAACATGTCGATGCTCGCGAACTCGACACCATCAGGGTGGTGGGCAAGGACGAGCCAATTAAGGTCTTCGAACTTCTCGGCAGAAAAGGGGAACTTCCCGACTACATGACGGATATGCTCCGCAAGTACCAAGAAGGGCTTGAGCTTTTCCATGCCCGCGACTGGAAAGGGGCCCGTACCGCATTCAAGGCGGGGGTCAAGATAGTTCAGGACGACGGCCCCTCGAACACCTACATCGAGCGCTGCTCGGAATTCATTGACACGCCGCCGCCCAAAAACTGGGACGGCGTGTATAAGATGAAGGCGAAGTAAATCCCCCCAAGCACGTTAGCCCCCACCCAACCTCCCCTATCAAGGGGAGGTTGGGTGGGGCTTGTACTTCACCAGACCTACGGACGCCAGCTCAAGCCATCTTCAATCCCGATTCTTAACGCCCCCCAGACCCTGCGGAGGCCTGCTTAAATCCTCTTCAATCCCGATTCTTAACGCCCCCCAACCCCCCGGAGGGGGGCTTTGCTTTCCCAGACCTATGGACGCCTACTCAAGCCATCTTCAATCCCGATTCTTAACGCCCCCCAACCCCCCGGAGGGGGGCTTTGCTTTCCCAGACCTACAGACGCCTGCTTAAATCATCTTCAATCCCGATTCTTAACGCCCCCCAAACCCCCCGGAGGGGGGCTTTGCTTTCCCAGACCTACAGACGCCAGCTCAATATGCTGTTTAAAGCACTCCAGGCGGCTGGAAGCTCTTCAAACTCATCCCCCCCGGCCCCCTTCTCTTCGGAGAAAAGAAGGGGGAGAGAAGAAGAGGGGAAGATGTCCCTTCGGTTCTTTCTTGTCAGGCAGGAAGGCTAATCCTCGTCCCTAAGCACATTAGCCGAGACCTCCTCGGAAACGAAGCCCTATTTAAACACCTTCTTCAGTAAATCGGTCACCCGGGCGGCCGGGTCCTTTCGGATACGCGCCTCCTCATGTGATATCATGAGGAACAGGCCGTCCAGGGCCTTGTTCGTCGCGTACGAATCGAGATCGTAGGTAATCTTCTCGACGAGCGGCAGAGTATTGTACTGGTCTATTAGATATTTGTATGCCTTTGTAACCCCGACCTTGTCGAGCGTCGCCTTCATCACCGGAAAAAAGAGCGTAAAGAGCGAGGGGCGGGTGTGCTTTTCAAAAAACAGCGTGGCCTCGTTATCGTTTTTCCCATAAAGAATATTCTTCGCGTCGGTAATCGTCATCTTCTTCACTGCGTCAACAAAGATGTCCTTTGCCCTGGGGGCCGCCTGCTCGGCCGCTCGGTTCATTGAGAGCTCGAGCTCGTCGACCTTTTTCCCGAGGCCGATTTTTCGCAGCCGGTCGGCCCATTTCTTGAGATCGTCGGGCAGGGGTATCCGTATTTGCGGGTTTTTGAAATATCCGTCGGCGGCTGATACATTTTGGACCGCGTTTCCGGTCCCTATGTTCAGGGCCTCTTTCAGGCCGGCGATGATGGTCTTTTCGTCCAGGGGCTTGTCGCTTACACTTGCGGCCACCTCCTTGGCCTTCTTTATGAAATCGGCCTGCTTCTGCGGGTCGGAAACACAGAACAGCATGGAACACATTGCAAGCGACGATATGACAATGAACAGCGAACGCTTCATCGCACCCTCCCCCAATGGATTATTTGCGGCCGCCGCTGGACGACCGCGCATATAGGATGCGCGGATTCCCAACGCGTGTCAAGACGATTAAGCGCAGCCATTTACGCTCTAATGTTTTTTCTTGACCGCGCCAGGCCACGGGGCCACACTCCGCCCATGGGACGCACATCGCGATTCATACGCCGCCTCCTCTCCGGAGGCCCGCGACTGGAGGCCATGCAGATCGAGATAAGCTCGCGCTGTCCTCTCGCATGCGCCTTCTGCCCCGTCGGAACGCGAAACGAGTCGCGCGCCGGAGAGATAATGCAGCTCTCACTTTTCGAAAGGCTCGTGCCGCACTTCTCCAGGGCACGCTACGTCCATCTTCAGGGCTGGGGAGAGCCCATGCTCTCTCCCCATCTATGGGACATGATCGCCATGGCGAGGGCCGAGGGGGCCCGCGTCGGTTTCACCACGGGAGGCATGCTGCTAACCGACCCGGCCATCGACCGCCTTATGGAGAGCGGGGCTGACTATGTTTCAATCTCTATCGCCGGTGCCGTTCAGGCCACTCACGGGGCCTTAAGGGTCCGCTCCGATATCGAACGGATTTTTGACCGCATACGCAGGATAGCCGAGCTCAAAGGGCATTCGGCCTCCCACCGGCCGCGGATAAGCGTTTCGTACATGATGACCACAGCGAATATGGAAGAGTTGCCGGCCGCGCTTGCGCGAGCCATTGACGCCGGAGCGAACGATTTCTATGCCACCAACCTCGACTGCGTGTTCGACGCCTCGGCCGACCGCTCGCGTATTTTCGTCTGGGAGGGCGAACCCGCGGACATCCACCTGGATATCCTAAACCGTGCCCGCTCCATTGCCGCTAAAAGTGATTTTTCATTCAGGCCCTATCCGCTTATTGCCCAGGAGCAGCCCGCCTGTGAGCTCGATCCCTCGCGCATCATGTTCATCACAGCCACTGGCGATGTCTGTCCCTGCCCCTATCTCTCGCGGCCCGATAACAGGCGGATCCATAAAGGGAGGGAGTATCTGTACAGGCAATTGAACTTCGGAAACATCGCCGATCTGGACCTTGCAGCCGTCTGGAAAGGCCGGTCGTACACGGAATTTCGAGATCGCTTCGAGCGCCGCAGCGAGGCCGACCGCAGGCTTCGGGCCTACATGGACGGTGGAGAGCCCTTCGACGCAATGGGCGCGCTCAACCCGCCGCCCCTGCACGGAGTCTGTGCGACCTGCGCAAAAGCCTACGGCGTTTAGCGCCGGGAGTAAACCCACCGGTCCGTTTCGCGCGAGCCGGTCGACATTTCAGGAGGCATACATGCCGGTCACAATCATCGACATCGCGATAATCGCCGTTTATTTCATCGTTCTATTGATAATCGGATATCTAACCAGCCGCAGGGTCCGCAATATGGAGGACTACGCGGTCGCCGGAAGGGGCCTGGGCTATCCGGCGCTCCTCGGAACCCTTATCGGCACCACTATAGGCGCCGGCTCGACCATGGGAAAGGCCGGAAAGGCCTTCGATGTTGGAGCGGCCTTTTTCTTCGCGTCTATGGGCTACGCCATAGGCCTGTTCATCTTCGCCTTCATCGCCCCAGTTATACGCAGAATGTCCATCTGGACTATACCGGAAGCTCTCGTACTTCGCTACGGGCCGAGGATGCGGCTTGTCACCGCCTTCGTGATGATACTCGGCGTGGTTGCGCTCTTCGGCGGGCAGCTCGTCGCGGTCGGTGTGGCGGTCTCCACGACCCTCGGCGGCTTCGGCGTGGACTACACACAGGCCGTGCTTATCGCGGGGACGGTGATGGTGATCTATACCTTCATGGGCGGGCTTCTCGCGGTCGCCTATACCGACCTTTTACAGACCATCATCTTCCTTATCGGTGTAGGGATACTGCTTCCCATCTTCGTAGTCGGCGACATCGGCGGCGTTAAGGCCGCCGTTGAGGTTATGACACCCCCCGAGGGCAATTTCTGGGGAGGGTTGACCCCGGCCTACATCATATCAATATTCCTTATCGATATTCCGTTCTGCCTCATCGATCCCTCGCTATGGCAGCGGGCGTCGGCCGCGCGCGATCCGGGAATGATCAAGCGAAGCATGTTCGTTACGGGTGGCGTGTATCTTTATTGGAGCCTGATA